>JALONF010000232.1 GCA_025455085.1 Ignavibacteriaceae bacterium | reverse complement strand
AAACCGCTGTTGTTAAGTTCAGAAGCAGTTTCCCATAACAACTTGACATTGTTTCTGTCTACCGAAGCAGTGAATGAAGTAAGTTCAACAGGAACAATGGATATATTCCAAGTATTAGCAACTTCAGCTGAATCAAGTGCGCGGCTATAAAAACGGAATTCATCGAGTAATGCACCTGCGGGAATACTTGCAGCTGTTCCGTAGCTTCCAACTTTAAAAGGTACTGCAGCATTTAAATTCAGTGCAGCTTGGTTAACTGAAGATTGAAGTACACCGTTCAGATAAGCTCTTATTACAGGACCCGTAGCGTCATAAACAAAATGAACAACACTTGGTCCGGGGAGGACGCCGGTTACATTAACATTGGTAATTCCATTACCTCGTAATGTAATATTACCGGTACCTGCTGCACCTGCAGTAAAACATCTGAAGCTTGTGGTTACATCATTGCCAAACAGATAACAAAATGCTGAAGTTCCAATATTATTGAGCCATAATGATATGGTCCAGCTAGACGATCCTAAATTCATATTCCATCCTGAATTCACATAATCAGTACTTCCCGTTCCGCCTGCACCGATAAGTGCAGCTCCAAACTGACCTGCTGAACCCATAGTCATTCCACCAACGAGTGGGGCAGATGGAAAACCACTCCCAGGCACAGCGTAATTTGTAGTTTGCGTCATCCCGGTCTCCTCAAATATGTAATATAATATTTCAGGCAATCCATAACTGCTGCCTGCTTCGTAGATCCAGGTTCCGCTGCTAAAAACTTCAGACGTTGTCCATGGATTGTTAAGCGGTGTAAGGTAGGTGTTGGTGCCAAGATCATATACATAGACGAATCCCGGTTCATCCGTGATCAGATAAGCAATACCTGCATTACTGACTGCCAGACCATCTATGTCAGTCTGACCAGCGGGGTATGCTGAGATTAGCGTTCCAGTTGCATCAGTGTTAATGCGGAACAATCCTGAGCCGAATGGTGAAGTGTCATCATTTGTTGCATAGATAATTCCCGTGTTCTGGTCGATTGCTAAGCCACCCAAATCAAAGTCAGCATCTACGTAATCAATATAAACCCTGGCAACTAGTGTTGAAGTATTGATTTTATAAACAGCCTCGTTGGCTATATTCTTGGTACAGTAAAGTTCGCCATTATAAAATGCAAGACTAACAACTGACTGCGTTGCACCGAGGGTATCCACGATTGTTCCTAATTGTGTAACAGTGCCTCCAACCGGCCATTCATAAAGTGTTGAGCCATTATTAAAGTAAACCTTGTTATTAGCTACATCAAATGCGGCACCCCAAAACTGGTAACCAATCAGCGCTTGCAGCCATTCATTAGTAGCTGGCTTTCCAACATAAGCTGGAATCGTTATGTCATCAACAGCAACGAACAATGGATGGGTTACTTCCAATATTCCTGAAGGTGGATTAGGTTTTTCACTCGGTGACTTCTCCTCAGCAAGAGCAATTGCCTGCTCAAGTAAAGTCTCTTTGGATTCCCCAAAGTTATCCTGAGCAGGTGTCAAACCAGATATAACCGTAAATAAAAAAAAGTAAATGAAGAAATGTTTCATAGCGGGCCCTCCTATAGAATTGTGTTTAAAGATAGTTGATTATCTTGATACCAAATTTGAAATTTTTTTTGAGAAAGTCAATAAGTACAGGTAAAAATTTTTGTGAAAGAAGCAAGAATCAGATTACTTCAAAACGGTAAAGAAACCAACGGTCCGGTTATCTATTGGATGAGCCGGGATCAGCGGGTTCACGATAACTGGGCATTGGTCTATGCTCAAAGGTTAGCAATTGAGAAGAAAAAATCACTTATAGTAATATTCAACCTGGTGCATGATTTTTTGGAAGCAACAATTCGCCAGTATGGTTTTATGCTCAAAGGTTTGCAGCAAGTTGAAGCAGAATTAAGAAGATATAATATTTCTTTCTTTTTAATGATGGGAAAACCTGAAGTAGAGATACCAAAGCTTATTGAAAAGTTTAATGCATCAACACTGGTTTCAGACTTTGATCCATTAAGAGTAAAGCGAATCTGGAAAAGAGATGTAGCAAAGAAAATTGAAATTCCGTTTTACGAGGTGGATGCGCATAATATAATTCCCTGTCTTCTAGTATCAAACAAATTGGAATTTGCAGCTTACACAATTCGTCCAAAAATTCACAGATTGCTACCAGAATTTCTGGATGAATATCCGAAAATAAAAAAAATGCAAACTGCTAATTCACTTGCTGTAGACAAAATTGATTGGGTTAAAGTAACAGCTTCATTAAAAATTAATCGTGAAGTAAAAGAAGTTGATTGGATAAAACCCGGTGAGTCAGCTGCATCAAAAGCATTAAAAGATTTTTTTGAAAGCAGATTGGAACGATATTCAGAAGACAGAAACGATCCGAATAAAAATGCTTTATCAAATCTTTCACCTTATCTTCACTTTGGTCAAATCTCTGCTCAGCGGGTAGTATTAACAGTTCAACAACTATATCAAAATAATCCCTCTGCTGAAGCATTTCTGGAAGAGCTGATTGTTAGAAGGGAGCTATCAGATAACTTTTGTTACTTCAATTCCAAGTATGATTCGTTTGATGGATTCCACGATTGGGCAAAACAAACACTCAATCAGCATAGAAAAGATAAAAGAGAATTTGTCTATTCAATCGAGGAGTTTGAAGAAGCCAAAACTCACGAAGATCTCTGGAATGCAGCACAAACGGAATTGATCATAACCGGCAAAATGCATGGCTATATGAGAATGTACTGGGCGAAAAAAATTCTTGAATGGAGTAAATCTCCGGAAGAAGCTATACGGATTGCTATCTACATAAATGATAAATATGAGCTGGATGGCAGAGACCCGAATGGTTATGCGGGGTGTGCCTGGTCTATTGGCGGGGTACACGATAGAGCTTGGGCGGAACGCCCGGTTTTTGGCAAAATTAGATACATGAACAGAAATGGTGCTGCCAGAAAATTTGATGTTAAATCCTACATTGAGAAGTTCATTTAAGTTGTTCATGTAGTAAAACTGACTCAAAAATACTCATTTAAACATATTTTTTTCTTTTTAGAACAAGGTTTTCTAGCTTTTTAATAAATTTTAACGAAAATTTTCGGCAAGAATGTTGATTTTGAGATAGGCAACGGATCGAGAGAACATAAAACTTTAATAATGATAAATAAATCCCAAAAATTACAACTTTCTCTGACAATTCAGTTTGCAGTGTTCTTTATATCGCTTGCTGTTTTTGTTTACTACGTTTTCTCTCGTGGATTTGAGGAAAACGTGTACGAGAAGTTTAAATCCAAATCTGAAATTGTCGGAAGATATATTGAACAAAATCCGCAAATATTCAGCGATGGGAAACTTAATGTTAAGAGCGACCTAAATCAATTGCTGCATCTTAATGATGTTATTTACTTTGTTTTGCTGGATGAAAATGGTTTGTTGGTTGATGGAGTAAATATCGATGAGGCAGAAAGAAATTTATATCTTCTCTCCGAGCAGTCAAAATATTTATCTGCCGACGGTACAGTATATCGCATTCATATGAACGTTAACTACGGTGATAAATCAATCGCTGGTAAAGTTTTTCTTGGCTATAAAGCAGGAACAGTAACATTTGAATTAAAGAAAAAAACACTGCAAACTATTCTTTATAGCCTTGCGATAATGTTTGTAGGTATAATAATAACTTATCTCCTTAGCTTGATATCTTTCAGACCAATATTCAAATTATACTCGGCTCTTGAGACGACAAATCGCGCTGAACAAAAAGATTTGTTATCAAAATTTAAAGATAATGAAGTGGGTTCGCTTGCTCAGAAGATTTATGATATGTTGGTTCAACTGGATAAGTCCTCTAATGAAGTTGAAGTATTAAACGAAAAGTTAAAAGATGTGTTCCGGGAAAAAATTTATGAGCTTGATGTTGAAATCAGTCATAGAAAAAAAGCTGAAATCTTCTTAAAGAAAACAGAGGAGATGTTCAAAATCCTTTTTGAAAATGCACCGATAGGAATGTTGATAGTATCGAATGAAGGGAAAGTTATTAAATCTAATAAAGC
>JALONF010000231.1 GCA_025455085.1 Ignavibacteriaceae bacterium | reverse complement strand
TGTATATCGCTTAATTTACTTGAAACAGCCGTGCTTGGTTGTTGCTCTGTCGGATTATCCTCCGAACATCCCCAGATTATAATAAATAAAAAAGATAATCCTAGTAAAAGAAATTTAGTGTTTTTCATTGCCTTCCTTGTAGTGTTTATTGACAGATATCTATTTATAGGATTTTGCAAATAGTGAAATAAACAAATTTATTTACAATATAACGAGAGAATAAATCAAAATAGATTTATTCCCTCGGTTAGAGTTAACAAATGTGAAATAGCATTTGCGAGTAGAATTAGTTTTTCAGACTTATTTTTTCAACATTTACTTTTTTATCTGTTGATACTCCGATTAGATTGTAAGCAGGGCACCAGCCAATAAATGCTGTAAATAACGGAACTATTCCAACTAATCCCCACCAGCTCTGGTTGTAAATACCAAAAGCAATTATGGCAACACCAAGAATTATCCTGATGACCTTATCTGCGCTTCCAACGTTCTTTTTCATTTTAGTTCTCCTTTTAGGACGTGAGATAATAATCTTAAAATATTTCTTTCTTATTTCTTAATTATCTCACGTTATGAATTTTAATTAATAATTTATTGTTGGAACAAAACTAATGAGCCCGTGATGGGAAGTATGTGACAATGTCACAGATAAATTATTTTTTTTGAAGTGCTTTTAATTTAATAGTATCAATGACTTTTATTGATCCGCGTGAAATTTGGATGACTCCTCTCTCCTCAAAATCTTTAAGTATTCTGCTTACAACTTCGCGGGAAGTGCCGATATCTCTTGCAAGCTCGTTGTGAGTTATTTCTAAAAGACTTCCTTCTTTACTTAATAAAAAGGAAAGCTTTTCTGCTATTCTTATATCTACACTTTTAAATGCTATTTCTTCAACAGTTGTTATAACGTCAGAGAGCCTTTCTGATACAAGATTGAAAACATATTCCTGCCATACAGGATATCTGCTTACCCACTCTTTAAACAAATTTGCCGGTAAGCTTAAAACTTCTGAATCCATCTCAGTTACTGCAATTGCAGGAAAAGACTTTTGGGACAGTATACATGATGCAGTGAGGATACAGGAACCTCCTTCATTTATTCTATAGAGAGTAATTTCTCTCCCTGATGATCCAACTTTATAGACTCTTATAACTCCCTTCAGCAGAAATGAAAAATAATTACATGCATCTCCTTCTACCGAAATTATTTTATTTGCCGGTATCTTTTGATGAAGCGAAGCAGAAAAAAAATCATCAATCTCTTTAAACAATTCTTTTGTCAGGAACGGTAAAAGTTCCAGAAATTTATCTTTAATTAAAATTTTTCTGACGTCTTCCATTTTAGGTTCTAATAAAAAATGGTTCGATGTGAACTAATACATCACTTATGTTAGAATATTCCTTCATCAATTCATCCTTTACTTTGTGAGCTATTTCATGTCCTTTAAATACAGGAAGATTTGCATCAACCAGAACATGAATATCTACGAAATAATCAAAACCCATTTTTCTCACAAAACATTTATCGATACCCATTACGTTCTCAACCTTTCCGGCAACGCCTCTCACTTTTTGAACAACCTGGGTTGGTGGTGCTGTATCTAATAGTTCGAAAAGAGCTGGTTTAAAAATTCTATATGCATTTATTATGATTATAACTGAAGCAAAAAGTGCAGCGAAGTCATCCGCTGATTCATATCCTTCTCCTCCAATTAAAGCAATCGAGATGCCGATAAAAGCAGCCGCAGATGTTATTGCATCACTACGATGATGCCACGCATCGCTTTTTACTGCAATGCTGTTTACACTTGTACCGACTTTAATAACAAATCTGAATAAACTCTCTTTTATTACTATAACTAACACCAGTACTATTAGTGTGAATGAGGCGGGTGCATGGTGTGGAGTAATTATTTCATAAAGGCTTTGAACAATAATAATGATGGCCGCAACAAAAATGCCTAACGAAACTGCAACCCCGGCAAATGGTTCTGCTTTACCATGTCCATAAGGATGGTTCTCGTCAGCTGGTTTGGACGCAAAATATAAACCTGTAAGTACAATTGATGAAGTGAAAATATCTGTTAGGGACTCAATACCGTCAGCAATAAGTGCGTACGAATTGCCAACAATACCTGTAAAGATTTTAATTGCAGCAAGTAAAGCGCTGGCAATAATTCCAACCAGAGTGGTTTTCAGACCTCTGTTTATTGATATATTATCTTTGCGAGGATTAGTTTTCAAGAATTTTTAAAATAATTAATTAGATATTGGTCAAAGTCTACCTAACGATTCTTTAGCAAGCTTTCCTGTCTCACTTTCTGCATTTATCGAAACTACCTTATTCCAGAATTCTTTTGCTTTATCTGATTTTCCTTGAGTTGCAGCGATCGCACCTAAATTATATAACGCCATTTGATTTTTTGGATCAAAAGAAAGAACATCATTATTGAGTTCCTCACACTTAGCCATGTCTTGCTTGTTATAATAAATCAATGCAAGAGAAAAATAAATGTCTGCTCTTTTAGGATTGACTTTTAATATTTTTTCATAATAAGGTATAGCTTCGTTCATTTTATGTGAAGCGGAAAGAAAATCAGCATAGTTTCGCATTGCCAATGTGTCGGAAGGATTAATATCAATAGCTTGCTTAAGTTCAGATAATTTTTTTCTATACTCTTCGGATACATTTTCTTTACCGGGAGAAGTATTCATTTGATTTTTTAATTGTTTGTGAACATCGTCATCAGGCATTGATTGATCGGTTGATATTGGAACTTCGGATGAAGTAGATGTTTCTCGAACGCCAACGATAATCAATAATGCTACTGCAGCTACTACAAGTATTCCATATAAATATATTGGTTTGAATTTCATTTTAATCCTCTTTAGTAAACGTTAGAAAAATTAAAATATCCATTTATAGCCGAAAATTATGGTTACTGCAACATGGATAATCATTATGACAAACATAGCTATAGCAAAAGGCAAATGAAAAATATGCCACCAGTGGAATAATTTCTGTGATGTTCTTAACAATGCTATTCTTCGTGCAATAACTATTTCTGATTTTGCTGCCTTTATAAGCTCATCCTTTTCAGACTTTCCAATTCCTAAAAGCTTTGTTCTCATTTTCAACAGTTTCATTACTCTTTTGATGTCAAAAAAATCTCTTACAATAAATCCAGCAGCTGTTAAGAGTTTAAATGACTTGTACCGATCTGTTGATGATATTTTTTCAAATTCTAAAAGTGTTGATGAATCCTCGCTTAGCACACTCCTAACTCTTATTGCCAGTTTTTCTTTCATAGAATTCAACTCATTGATACTAATTTCCTGACCCTGGATAGTTCGGGGTATTTGAAGATAAATAAATCGTCCAACAACACCACTTAGAACAACCAGCACCATACTCCAGAAACTGACTGATACTATTCCACCGAATTTAAATGCTGTATGGTAAAGCACAAGTACAGGACCAACAGAACAAAGAAAAATGTGAAACTCAAGCCAGTGCTTGAGATATCCGAAGCTAAAAAATCTTCTGTATCTTTTTCGGATCATGTAAACGCTAACACCAACTATCATCATCAGTGTGCCAATGATACCTAATCCGTGTCCCAGTGCGCCGCTTGGTTTCAATAAGTTATGGTAAGGATTGAAAAATCTTTCTTCTAGAGGAGTTGAGTAATAATCAAGGCCGTAGATTGCAAGAAGAACGGAAACACTAATTCCAACAACTAGAAACAGTGCAACATAAATTTTATGAAGTGTTTTGTTCATTTAGATAATTATGAAAACTTTTTTAAATATAATTTTAAAGTAGAAAAATAAGGTTCTCAGAGTTATTTCATAGTGCTGATGGAATAAAGGTAGTGACTTCTAAGTCACTACCTAGTCGTAAAGATAATTTATTACGTAAGAAAAGATTTACAAGGAGAGTTCTATGCCAGCCGAAATGAACCTGGGAATTCCGGTCTTCGACTTGCTATATATCTTTCATCCATTAAATTCTTTACGGAAAAATAGACGCTGCTGTTAAGATCAGTTAACAAATAATTTGCTGTAATATCAATTGTTATAAATGAAGGCATTAAGCCGGTTTCGCCACTTGGAACTGCTTCATTTGTGTTAAGTTCATCAGTGAATTGTTCACTCACATAAGTAGATGACAGATTAAATCCGAGTCCAAATGTTGTGTTAAAATCCAGACTGCCCGTAAAAGTGAACTCAGGTGCATAAGGCAGTTTGTTATCTTTTACATTTACTTTTTCATTGCCTATCGTTATGAAACGATCATTGCTGTAGGTTGAATTTACGTAAGTTGAATATGCTGATAAAGAAATAATGTAGCTGGTTCTCAAAAGCTTATGAAAGTCAAAACGAATCCCCGCTTCAGCACCGATGTGCATAGTCTCGCCGCCGTTTACTAGCCCAGTGCCCGATCCGCCTGAAGATGCTGAAACTGGGATTACCTGGTTCGAAAAATCCATAAGGAAACCAGTGAACTCAATATAAACTGGGGAAGCAATACTTGCCCTGATGCCTGCTTCATAATTCCAGCTTAGCTCAGCATCAAGTTTAAGTGCAGTACCATCGTTTGTGATTGCATCTTTTATTCTCGGGGGTGCATACCCTCTGTGGGCTCCTGCA
>JALONF010000230.1 GCA_025455085.1 Ignavibacteriaceae bacterium | reverse complement strand
GCATTTGCAGTAAGTGAGGAAATAGGAACCTGATATAGCTCGTAACCGCTTAGAGTATTATCCTCCAAAGGATTTGAGTCATAATGAGCAAGCTTGAGATTCTTCTGATCAAATGCATCTGAATTTACTATAAGTGTTCCACCCCGTTTTAGCTCCTTGAGATTTTTTTTCAAAGCAGCAGGATTCATTGCTACAAGAACATCCGGAAGATCTCCCGGTGTATTTACATCTTCACTGCCAAAAGCGAGTTGAAAACCACTTACACCATAAATAGTTCCGGCAGGGGCTCTTATTTCGGCTGGATAATCAGGTAAAGTGTTTAAATCGTTTCCAATAAAGGCTGTTGTATCGCTAAACTGACTGCCTGTTAATTGCATTCCATCCCCTGAATCACCAGCAAATCGAACAGTGACGCTTGTTAAAACTCTAAAATCTTTATCTTTAATTTCTGACATCTTATAAACTTCCCGAATATTTTTTTATATGATTATAAAGTTACTAAGTACTATCTGATTTAGCAATGTAAATAAGAACAAATGTTAGTTAACATTTGATATAATTTTATAGAATTCTCTAGCATTTACAAAGCCTGTGATCCTTTCTACTTCTTCACCCTTTGAGTTCAAAATCAGAACAGTTGGAACTCCAATAATTTTAAATCTTTCTCTTAGAGATTCAACTTCCGGAGAAAGGGATTTAGTCATATCAGCTTTGTAAGTTTCAAACTCTTTAGATAATGCAATCACTTCCGGATCTGAAAATGTTAATGCATCTAATTCTTTACAGGGTATACACCAATCAGCATAAAAATCAATTATCATTCCCCTACCAGAAATTTCAGCCAATGCATCCTCGGTAAAAGATTTCCATTCAACTGAATTTGTATCTGAAGGTATTAAGGCATAAATACCGACAGCCATTATCAGGATAGAGAAAACAATCTTAAAAATTTTAAATCCTTTAACAGAGTTAGCAAGTTTTTCAAAAAATAAAAGATAGATAGCCGTTCCAATCATAAATACAGGCAGCACATATCCTGAAATAGAATTTGGCAGCAATGGAAGTAAAAAGTAAAGCGCCATTCCGATAAGAATAAAACCAAAAATATGTTTAACTGCATCCATCCATTCTCCAGCTCTTGGCAACTTTTTAATTTTTCCAGAGAAGATTGCAAGAAAGAGATATGGAGTTCCAAGTCCAACAGCAAGTACAAAGAACAGTAAAAATCCGAAGAAAGGATCCTGTTTAGTTGCAACGTATGTGACCAATCCTAGAACAAATGGGCCGATACAGGGAGCTGCAACAATACCCATCGTTAATCCCATAAAAAAAGCACCGTACAATCCAGCTTTTGCACCACCTGCTTTATTTACAAGACTATCTGGCAGTTTGAATTCATAAAGCCCGAACATACTTAATGAAAGTGCTAACATTATGGCAACAATAATTAAAATGACAATTGGATTTTGAAGTAATGCACCGAAGATAGCTCCTGTCAAGGAAGTAATCACACCTATTGCCGAATATGTTACTGAAAGACCGAGTATGAATAAGATTCCCATAAAAAAAAGTTTAGTTGTACTTCCTTCACTTTGTCCTCCAAAGTAACCTACTGTAATTGGAATCAAAGGATACACACAAGGTGTAAGATTTAACGCTAATCCTCCAAGAAAAACCAGCAACAATCCGATAATTAAACCTTGCCTCTCAAGTGCATTTGAAATAGGGTCAGATTCCTCTTTTGATGTTGCTGAAGTTTGAGTTAAGCTGAGATCAATCTTTTTAAATATCTCTTCATTAATTGTGTTTACTGGAGAAGTTTTATCGGCAACTTCGATGTTGATTGTATCTATCACCGATGTTGGCGCTTGACAACTCATATCATTACAAGCCTGATATTCCAACTCAACAACCAATGAGTAAACACCAGGTGCCGCATTTGAATCAACTTGTACCAATGCTCCAAAATAAACCTGTCCTTCCCAAACAGATAAAGGAGATTCGGAAAAAGAAAATTTATAATCGTGAGGTTTTGGATATGATACTTTCGTTAGCTTAAAACTTGGATTCTCAGGAACCATTAGTGATGTTGGAATAAGATATTCATCATAAGGTTTATCTGAATTGATATGCCAGCCTTCAGAAACCTGAACTTCCAAAGCTAATTTGAATTCAGTGCCTGGATAAACTTTATCAAATGACTGATAGGTCTTAACCTTCACAAGATCTTTTTGCAGACCGAATTGTGCGAAAGATGCTGCAGTGAAGAGTATAACTATAAATGTAAATAATTGAATTTGTTTCATACAACGTACTTTTTCATTGGTTTGTTGAAATCAATTTTTTAAATCAGTATTACAAAATTAAGTATTGGTAAGATATTATCTTGGTGAAATTGCAGATTTTTAGAGATTACCAGTCAAATCGCAAACTAATAACTACCTACTTCCAATTACCAACTCCTTAAGTCCTCCAGCCCTGAACTATCGGGTATCTTCTTCCATAACCAAATGCTTTTCTTGAAACTCTTAATGCAGGAGCAGCTTGCCTTCGCTTAAATTCATTTATATCAACCATACGCAACACTTTCTTGACAACTTTTTCATCTTTAATAATTGAAGTAATCTCATCAAACTCTTTGTTTTCTTCCAGATACATTTTAAGAATTTTATCCAGCAGTTCGTATGGCGGAAGATCATCCTGGTCTGTTTGGTTTGGACTAAGCTCAGCAGAAGGTGGCTTCAAGATTATTTCTTTTGGAATAATTTCTTTTTTCCTGTTGATAAAATTTGCAATCCTGTAAAGATCGCTTTTATATACATCAGCAATTACAGCAAGACTTCCGCTCATGTCACCGTAAAGAGTACAATAACCAACTGCCAGTTCCGATTTATTTCCTGTGGTCAAAACTAAATAGTTATCGTTATTTGAAAAAGCCATTAAGTAAACACCACGAATTCTAGCCTGTATGTTTTCTCCGGTTAATTTTCCAAGATTCTGCTTAAACTTTGGTGTAATCTGAGCGATCGTTTCATTAACAACAGGTTGAATAGAAACATTATCGGATGAGATGCCAAGGTTTTTAATTAGTTTCTCCGAATCAATTACACTCCCTTTGCTGGAATATTTTGAAGGCATCAAAACAACATGAACATTTTCTTTACCAAGCGCTTCCACGGCAATGTATGTCACCATCGCTGAGTCAAGTCCACCACTTAAACCTACAACTGCTTTTTTAAATTTCATTTTTTCGAAATATTCTCTCACGCCATAAATCAATGATGTTAATACTTCTTCTTCAAATGATTTTTCAACTTCAACTTTAATCTCTTTATCCTTTTCAGTATCGAATAAAATAAAATCTTCCTCGTATGCTTTTCCTAACTGAACCAGCTTTCCATTTTTATCCAGGCACATACTTCCTCCATCGAAAACCAAATCAGTCTGAACGCCAACACAGCAAACGTAAGCAAGAGGAAGCTTATCCTGTCTGCACAGTATTGATAACATATCTAAACGCTCTTTTCTTTTTCCATACGAATATGGACTTGCTGAAATGTTAATCAAAACAGTTGCGCCTTTTTTCTTCAATGTTTCAACGGGATCAACGTAATATCTTCTTTTATACCAATAATCTGCATCGTTCCAGATATCTTCGCAAACAGAAACTCCAAGTTTCTCACCTCTGAACTCGTGAATAAAAACATCTTTGGCTGGTTCGAAGTATCTCATCTCATCGAATACATCGTAATTTGGAATTAAAGATTTTGGCTGGATGAACTGAACTTTACCTTTATAACAAAGTACTGCGGAGTTGTGAATATTGGTTCCAACTCTGTCATCATCTTCAGTGATTGCTCCGAATAGTAAACCAACATCGCCCGTAATTTTAGCAAGTTCATTAATCTCTTTATTAACAGCTTTTCTGAATTCTGATTTTTCAACTAAGTCAAGCGGTGGATAACCGACGAGCGCAAGTTCAGGAAAGATTACAAGATCAGCATTTGCTTTAACACCTTTCTCGTATCCCTTAATAATTTTTTCTTTATTATAATCCAAATTGCCGATAATTGGGTTTATCTGGCAGAGTGC
>JALONF010000229.1 GCA_025455085.1 Ignavibacteriaceae bacterium | reverse complement strand
GGGTTCAGCAACAGGATTTCTTGGGGTTGCATTATCAATTTTCCTACTTTCATTGGCTGGTTTACCACCTACCGCAGGATTCATAGGAAAGCTTTACATTTTTATTGCATTGATAAATGCTGATATGATCGTTGTAGCATTTATTACTCTGCTGAATACAGTTGTTGCTTACTACTACTACGTTCGCGTTCTGAAAAATCTTTATCTCGTAAGAATAGAAACTTCGCACGAAAAAATTCAAGTCAGTTTTGGTAATGTGGTTATTGTTCTTCTCTTACTTATTCCTGTCTTCGTATTTGGTGTGTACTTTACACCAATCGTAAACCTCGCTAAAAATTCTGCTGCGATTTTAGGGTTTTAATTCATTTAACATTGTCATTCTGAAGGAACGAAGTGACTGAAGAATCTCCTACTCATTAGTTTAGATTCTTCACTAATCGTTCAGAATGACTGTTTACTGTCACACTGAACCTGTCGAAATTTGGCAAAATAAATGAGATTATAATTTTGACTAGCTGAATTCCCCCCTCGCCTTTCTCAAAATAATTTTTTAAGTTTCTGGTGAGCATAACATTTAATGGAGCGTAAAATGCGAACCCTTAAAATATCTCTCCTGGTTTTTATTCTTTCAATAACTATATCTGCACAATGGTATGAGATTTCTTCAAACCTCCCCTCTGATTGGTTTACTAATTCAATAGACGCTATTGATAGTATGAATGCAGTTGGACCGCTTCAAGGATATAATTCTTTTTTCATAACTGAAAATGGAGGTCAAAACTGGACCGAACAGTACCGACCTTCATATTGTGAAGTTATTTCAATGGTTACTAAAGACAAAATATGGTTCACAAATTTTGATGCAGCTGAAATTTGGGCAACAAAAGATGGAGGCAACACCTGGAAATTACAGTTCTATGACCCAGCATTGACTCAATTTATGAATTACATTGAAATGTTTGATTCATTGAATGGAGTTGCAATGGGCGATGCTCCAGCATATGATAAACCGGCTTTGTTTTTAAGAACAACCGATGGTGGCGAAAACTGGATTTCAATGAACCCAGATGAATTAATTGGTTTGTTATCTGGCGACTTATGGAGAAGGGTTGACTTTATAAATATAAATGTGGGATATTTTTATTCAACTGGGGAAATAACTCAAAAATTATATAAAACTACTAATGGAGGAAATGACTGGACAGTAATAGCAGATACTTTCGCAAGTCGTACGATTAAATTTTATGATGAGAATTTAGGAATAATTTATGGTGCTCATCTTGTCGATAGTGTCTGCGTACCTCAGATGTATAGGACTAAAGACGGTGGGCAAAATTGGGAATATATTACTACCGTTAGCACAGACTATTGTATGGATATTGAATTTATTCCAAACCGTCCGTCAGATGTTTGGTTGATTGCCGGTAACAGAGCATTTTTTAGCAGTGATTCGGGTAGTATTTGGACAGCAGAACTTTATATTCAAGAGTTAGATTATTATTATGGATTTCGTGACATAGTATTTACAGACGAAAACAACGGATGGCTTTTGGGTAGGACACCCAATCCAGTTTCTAACCGTATATACCGAACGACAAATGGTGGATTTGGCGGTCTCGTTGAAATTAACGAAGATTATAATAAAAACTTACCGGCTGAATTTTCTTTATCACAAAACTACCCCAACCCATTTAATCCAATTACAAAAATCAAATACAGCATACCTCAGTCTCCCCTCCTCGGAGAGGACGGAAGGGGTGGGTTGGTTACATTAAAAGTTTATGACATTCTTGGAAGAGAAATTGCAACACTCGTTAACGAAGAAAAACCTGCAAGAGAATTTGAAGTTGAATTCAACGCAGCAAACCTGCCTAGTGGAATTTATTTTTATCAGATCAAGGCTGGTAATTTTGTTGAGACTAAGAAAATGGTTTTGTTGAGATAAATATTTAAAAATTATCCCCTCCTCACTCGTGAGGAGGGGTGTCCCGATTGATCGGGACGGGGTGGTGAAAATCTAAATTAATTTCGATAATGGAACTCTCTCCCTCCGCCCCTTCGTCCCCTCCTCGGGCAGGAGGGGAAAAACCGTTTTTAATTTTAATCATATGCCTTCGCCTTGCATTTAATTGACACTATCCTTAGTTTAATACCAGACTAAATCAGTCCTTTATGTATGCTAAAATTATCTAAAAAAGCAGAATATGCGCTTATGGCGGCTAAGTATATGGCTCTGAAAAACCACTCGGGATTTTCAACCGCAAAGGAAATTTCAGAGAGTTACCAGATACCATATCAGCTTGTTGCGAAGGTTCTTCAGAATCTTGTGAAGAGTGATATTGCTATTTCTGCCAAAGGTGTCAACGGTGGATTTTCTCTTTCAAGAAAAGCGAATACTATTTCTTTAATTGATATTATCCGGGCAGTTGAAACTGATTTTAAGATAGTTGATTGTATGCAGGTGAATAGTTCTTCAGCAGACTGCGTGCATTTTGATTGCTGCAAAATAAAAGATCCTCTTGCTGAAGTTCAAAGAAAGATTGATAAAGTTTTTACTGAAACAACGATTGCTCAAATATTATAACAGAACTAAATTTCATAATTAAAAAAATATTATTACAGAATCAGAGGGATGTATGGCAGATAAGTATCAAAACAATCTTGAGCTTTTAAAAAGTAATGACGAGGAATTACTGAATTACCTGAAAGCAAAGTTTCCGGTATTTCATAATTCGAATTTCTTTTTCAGAGATTTCCAATACGGAATAAGAAGCTTTCTTGAAAAGAAAGAAATTAAAGCAAGTTACCAGATGGCTGAAAAGCTTGCCGAAGATATGGCTAAGCATTACGAAGAGAAAAATCTTTTTATAAAAATTAATCCCCAGACTTGGAAGATTCATAAACAGGAATTTGTAACTGCTACTCCCGGCGATCCATTTTAATTTTAATAATTAATTGAGGTTAAATATGACTGAAACAAATATAAAATCTGAAATAACAATAACTGAAAAGGCGAAGAACGAAATACTCCGTATTATGAAATCGAATAATATTCCTGAGAATTATGGACTCAGAGTTGGTGTAAAAGGCGGTGGTTGTTCGGGATTAACTTACACGCTTAACTTCGATGAAAATACCAGAGAAGGTGACACAACAATTGAAGCAGAAAATGTCAGGCTTTATGTTGATGGCAAAAGTCTTTTTTACCTGATGGGAACGCAATTGGATTTTAGTGATGGTTTAAATGGTAAAGGCTTTTTATTCAACAACCCGAACGCAACTAAAACCTGCGGCTGTGGCGAATCATTCGGAGTATAGGAAGGATAATGAATATGGACAGAAGAAAATTCATTTATTCCGTTGCAGCTATAACTGCTGCTTCAGCAATAGAACCATTTGCGAAGAGTATAATTAAATTATCAAACAATAAACAAAGGAGTAAAACAATTATGGCAAAATTTGAATTGCCCGCTTTACCATATGCTTATGATGCGTTGGAACCATACATTGATAAGATGACTATGGAAATTCATCATACAAAACATCACAATGCTTATGTAACTAATCTTAATAAAGCAGTTGAAGGGACAGAGATGGAAGGTAAATCTCTTGAAGATTTGATGGTTAATATTTCAAAGTATCCGGCTGCAGTCAGGAATAATGGCGGCGGACACTGGAATCATTCATTATTCTGGACTCTTATGAAGAAAGGCGGTGGAGGTGAACCTACAGGCGCACTTGCTGACGCTATTAAATCAGCATTTGGTTCATTTAGTGATTTTAAATCACAGTTCAGCAATGCTGGTGCTACAAGATTTGGATCTGGCTGGGCGTGGCTTGTTAAACAAAATGGAAAACTTGTTATCGGCTCAACACCAAACCAGGATAATCCGCTGATGGATGTTGCCGATATCAAAGGAACACCAATTTTAGGTTTGGACGTTTGGGAACACGCTTACTATCTCAAGTATCAAAACAGAAGACCGGAATATATTGAGAACTGGTGGAACGTAATTAATTGGGATGAAGCAGCTAAAAGATTCAGCGAAGCAAAATAAATTAATATTATTTCAGCGGAAGCAATCGTAATGGTTGC
>JALONF010000228.1 GCA_025455085.1 Ignavibacteriaceae bacterium | reverse complement strand
GAAGCCATACAAACTCATAAGAAGCGCAGTTTGTACCGCACTTGCATCACTACCGCCTGCACCACCACCGGGATGAGTGATAAGTGGACCACCATCAAATAAGAGCGCAAAATCAGACTCAAATGGTGTAGGAATATTTTGTCCTTCCGGTATAAAGGTATTCACTGGAGGATTTGGATTAATATCCGCAGCATCCTGTGCAAACGAAAATCCGGAGACTAGAACGAACAAGAAAAGTACGCTAAAGAATTGTTTCATTTAGAAACCTCCTTTATTTAATTGATGAATGAAGTGAATTAAGAAATAGAAACTAATTATAGTTTTTGTTTTGAAGAGAGAAAAAATCAATTGTAGATTTTTTATATGCATTTTTGAATTACTAACCCTCTCTAAAGTTGAACGAAATTCAATCAAAATAGCTAGCCCTAAAAAAGAGATATGAATTTTTAGAAAATTCTTACCCTATATTAAGAAATTTCTATAAAAAATCAACTATTAATTGAAAAAATTTTTATTAGGATTATTTGTAATTTTTTTTACTTTTTGATGGAATAAATTTTTTTTAATGAATTTCGAATAGAAATCTTACCTTGATGTATAAACAACAGAGATATGAACTGGTTGAAAATATACGTCTGAAGGGGATAACAGATGAACTCCTGCTTCAGGCAATGGCAAAGGTTGAACGTGAAAAATTTGTTTCTGCCGTAATGAAACCAAATGCTTACAAAGATATTGCATTGCCAATTGGTTATGGCCAGACTATCTCACAGCCTTTTACAATTGCAATAATGACTGAAGCATTACAAATAAAAAAAAGCAATAAAGTTCTTGAGATTGGAACTGGTTCAGGGTACCAAGCTGCTTTGTTATATGAAATGGGCGCTAAAGTCTATAGCATTGAAAGGCACATTGATGTCTATAATGAAGTGTTAAAAAGATTTGAGAAACTTGGTATTCGTGTTCACTGCAAGTGTGGAGATGGAACTTTGGGTTGGGATCAATACTCGCCATTTGATAAAATAATTGTTACTGCTGGTTCGCCTTCTGTACCTGAATCTTTAAAGAAACAGTTAGCGATAAACGGACGGATGGTTATTCCGGTTGGTAATTTGAGCTCACAGACACTTAGAGTGCTCACAAAAACTGCAGAGAATGAATTTGAGATTGAAGACATTCCACAGTTCGCTTTTGTTCCTCTTATCGGAAGAGAAGGTTGGAAAGAGTAAAATTTTAATGGATGATGGTTGATGTTGAGCGAAGCTAAATCAGCCTTTGGCGGAGAAGATGAAAAAAGATTCAACTCAAGAGTAATTGTTATTGTCGGTCCTACCTGTTCTGGTAAAACAAATCTTAGCCTAAAGCTTTCTGAAAAAATTTCTGCCGAAATAATTTCTGCTGACAGCAGACAGATATATAAATATCTCAACCTCGGTACTGCTAAGCCATCTCACGTACAAATAGAAAAAGTCCCTCACCATTTAATTGATATTCTCGATCCATCCGAAAATTACGATGCAAGCAGGTTTGAAAAAGATGCTGATCTCATCATAGAAAATATTCTGAAGAAAAATAAGAACCCGATTGTTGTTGGAGGAAGCGGTCTTTACATCAAAGCACTTATTGATGGATTATTTGATTCCGCTGATAAAGATGAGGAATATAGAAAGGTACTTCTCCAAAAAAGAAAAGAATTTGGTAATGAATTTCTTTATGAAGAATTAAATAAAGTTGATCCATATAGTGCTGTGAAAATGCTTCCTCAAAACTGGAAAAGAGTAATGCGCGCTCTTGAAGTTTTTCATATAACAGGAAAACCAATCTGGAAGCATCATCAAAAACAATCTTCATCAAAAGAGAAAAAATGTTCATTCACGCAGTTTGGATTGAACTGGGAGAGAAAAATTCTTTATGAGAATATTGATAGAAGAGTTGATTGGATGATTGATAATGGATTGATTGAAGAAGTAAAAAATATTTTGAAGATGGGATATAATAAAAATTTAAATTCTCTCAACACCGTTGGTTATAAAGAGGTCATCCAGCATCTGGATGGAGAAATCACTCTAGAAAGAGCAATCGAGTTGATTAAAAGAAATACACGTCACTATGCTAAACGACAAATGACTTGGTTCAGAAAAGATAATAGAATTCATTGGTTTGATATCCAGGATGAAAAGGACTTAGAATTAATACCACAAAAGATTTTAAGTTTCTCAGGAATAAATATTTAAATCGATTTTTATTTTCAATATATTAGTGTAGTAACTTATCTAACTAAGTACCAATCATTCCACAAAAATAGATGGAGGAAAAATGGTAGGAATAGTAGGATACGGTTCATACCTTCCAAGATACCGCATCAAAGTAGAAAGCATAGCCAAAGAATGGGGAGCTGATCCTGAAGCATTAAAACGTGGACTCCAATTGTTCGAGAAAACTGTGCCTGGTCTTGATGAGGATACAATCACCATTTCCGTTGAAGCAGCAAAGAACGCATTAAAGAGAGCAGGAATTAATCCACAGGAAATTGGTGCAGTTTATATTGGTTCAGAATCGCATCCGTATGCTGTAAAACCAAGTGCAACAATTGTGATTGACGCATTGGGAATCGGACCGCACGTTCACGTTGCAAGCTACGAGTTTGCATGCAAAGCTGGATCTGAAGCAATGTATGTTGCTTACAGTTTAGTTAAAGCAGGTGAAATGAAATACGCAATGGGAATCGGTGCAGATACATCTCAAGGTGCACCGGGCGATGCGCTCGAATATTCTGCATCGGCAGGTGGTGCCGCATTTATTATGGGAAAAGTAAATGTTGTCGCTGAAATTTTGTTCACAAACTCATACACTTCGGATTCACCCGATTTCTGGAGAAGGGAACACGAGTTTTATCCACGACATGCCGGCAGGTTTACAGGTGAACCTGCTTACTTCAAACATCTTGTAAGTGCTGGCAAAACTCTTCTTGAAAAATCAAAAATGAAACCTTCAGATTTTAAATATTGTGTTTTTCATATGCCTAATGGAAAGTTTCCGCAAATGGCTGCAAAGCAATTAGAATTTACTAAAGAGCAAATGGAAGTTGGTTGGATTGTTCCCTGGATGGGAAATACTTATTCGGGTTCATCACCAACGGGATTAGCCGCAATCCTTGATGTTGCTTCTCCGGGCGATTTGATTTTTATGGTTTCATTTGGTTCTGGTGCCGGCAGCGATGGATTCATTTATAAAGTAACTGATAAAATAAAAGACGTGCAAGACAAAGCACCAAAGCTGCGAGACCAGCTTGATAAAGATAAAATCTATCTCGATTACGGGCAGTACGCCAAGTATCGTGGTAAAATAATTTTGAATGAGTAGGGAGAATAAAGTATGAAAGACGTAGCAGTAATTGGAATTGGGATGACGCAGTTCGGTGAACTGTGGGGCAAATCCATCAAAGATATTTTTGTTGAAGCTGCAACTAAAGCAATTAAGAATGCAGGAGTTGATCATATTGATTCAATGTATGTCGGCTCTATGAGCAGCGGATTGTTTGTCGGGCAGGAACATCTCGGAGCCGTGCTTGCAGATTATCTTGGACAAACACCAATCCCGTCAACGAGAGTTGAATCTGCTTGCGCTTCAGGAGGTGCAGCATTTCGCGCGGCATATTTTGAAGTTGCTTCCGGTGCAAGCGATATCGTTCTTGCCGGGGGAGTTGAAAAGATGACTGACGGTGCTGATGTTACAGATGCACTTGCGACGGCAGCAGACCAGGAATATGAAGTTTACCAGGGAGTAACTTTCCCCGGTTTGTATGCAATGATCGCAAATGCACATATGCATCAGTACGGAACTACAAGAGAACAGCTTGCAGCAATTGCAGTAAAGAATCACCGAAATGGATCTCACAATCCGAATGCACAATTCAGAAGTCCTGTTACATTAGAACAAGTAATGAACTCAACTCTGGTTGCTGATCCTTTAAGATTATTAGATTGTTCACCTGTCAGTGATGGAGGTGCAGCAGTAATTCTTTGCTCAATGGATATTGCAAAGAAGTTCACTGATACAATCATCAGAGTGAAGGGAACAGCGCAGGCATCGGACACAATTGCACTTCACTCAAGAAAAA
>JALONF010000018.1 GCA_025455085.1 Ignavibacteriaceae bacterium | reverse complement strand
CCCACCAAGCAATTTTGAGAGAGAAATATTTTTTGCTTTTGCAAAAACATCCCACAAAGCAGCTTCGAGTCCGGCTTTGGCCATCATATGTCCACGAACGCGGCTGTAAGATTGAATCGCTTCATCAACTGATGAAATATCTTTTCCCAATATTGATGGAATAAGAAAATCCTGCAGAATGTGCCAAGCTGTTGGCACAGTTTCATAAGAATAAAATGGAGTTCCTTCGGCAACTGATTCACCCCAACCGGTGATTCCATCAGCATCGACTCTAACCATAATATGCTCTTCATCGTATTCAGTACCCATTGAAGTTGTGAATGGTGAGACTAATTCCATTTTGGTGTGACGGAGTTCTATTTTGTCTATTTTCATTTTAATACTTTAAAGAAAAATATTCTTGTGAAGAATAAGAAATATCTAATTATTAAATTTAATCAAATTTGGGCAGTGATAGTCTGACGGTGGATATGTATTCTAACTTTTATACATTTCAGCAAAATTTTAATATTGCGTTAACACTTATTTTATTCAAAAGTTTGAGGGCGATATAAGTATAAAGTTCTCTTACTTCAAATAATCTATAACCGAAACAGGCATAAGATGGAAATATGTCCGTTAACAATGTTAGCGGACAGTCAAGGAAGCGCTGTGGTACTAAAAATCATTTGATTCCTGATCAAAAATAAATCTTTTCAAAAAGTTGTTCTAAAATGGTTCTAATTAATAATTACTAAATCGGGCTGTACAAAATTTTAATATTTAATCTCATCACAATCGATTAACCAGGCCAATCCGTTATAACATCGACATATAAATCTAGCTCCAAGTAATTGTGTTCTTTAATCCAAGCATATTTTCATTCGATTTTGAAATTAAGAATTCTTGGTTGATATTAAACAGAATGATAAATAGAATATTATCCTTGGTTTTAATTTCGTTGTCTTTTTCATCGTCTATAGATGCACAAGTCTATTATGTTAAGGACTATACTACCTCTGATGGTCTCGTTCAGGGAACAGTGAAATCAATTTTCCAGGATTCAAAGGGGAGAATGTGGTTTGGAACCGCAGAGGGAGTTAGCATATATGACGGCACTGAATTTATTAACTATAGTAGTACTGAAGGTTTTTCAAGACCAGTGATAACATCATTCTACGAACTTCAGCAGGGAATTATGCTGGTCGGAACGTTAGGTGATGGTCTTGTTGTTTTTAGTGATCCTCCTTTTTCAAAACCAAAGCTACAGGCCAAAATAAAGGACAAAAATTTAATCTCAGGTATTTATATTAGTCAGATAATCCCTGATCAAGAAGGGAATGTTTGGTTTTGTACTGAAGAGGGACTTACAATCTGGAGAATGAAAGAAAACAAAATTGTTTCGGTTGATAGCATAACTACGTTTGGGAAATATGGAAAACTTTCACTATTTCAAATAGAGTTTTATGATGATAAAAATTTTTATGCTGCAACCAATTCTGGTTTATTTAAAAAGAGTAATTCTTCATATGAGATTATTAAATATAAAGGAAGAGAAATCAACGAACCTGTATTTAAACTATTCATGGATTCAAAAAGAATTTTATGGTTCGCAACACTAAACGATCTTTTTTTCATCAAGAATAATACTGTAAGAAATATTAAAGAAGTTTATCCGGATTTTAAGGAACCTGTTTATTGTATCGCGGAGGATAAAGATAAGTCAATCTATTTAGGAAGTATAGATGGCCTGATTCGATTGTTTGATAATAAATTTATACATCTAGATAAAAATAATGGACTGCAAAAAAAGGATATTATATCTCTGTATTTAGATGATGAAAATAATTTATGGGTAGGTTCGCTATCTGGCATAAGCAAGCTTAACGGCAGTAATTTTAGTTTTGTAAATACTCGGTCTTTCAAAGGACATTTCAATTACATATTAAAAGAAGGGAAGAAATTATTTACAACAAGCAGTGAAGGATTGTTTGAGATTGATAATTACTCCTTAAAAAAATCTGAATTAACGAAAGGAATTCCTACAAAAGTAATTAATCATTATTCCAAAGACGATGATTATAATTATTGGTTTTCAACTGATAAAGGACTCTACAGGAAAAAGCAAAACGAAATAATACATTACAGTACTAACAATGGCTTACCGCATAATTTCATTTACCAGACTGCAGTAGATAAAAAAAATATAGTATGGATCGCAACTCAGCGTGGTTTAGCATACATAAAAGAAGGCCGCGTTTATAATTTTGAAAATCATCTGGAAAAGAACTGGAGTTATTCTGATAACATCTCCCAAAATTTTATCACAACTCAATCTATAAGAAGAGTAGCTGTTGATAAAAATAACGATGTATGGATTGGCTCCTGGAATGGAGGATTATTTCGAATACACAATGATTCTGTTTATCGCTTTTCACAGAAGGATGGTCTTACCGATTTGAGTATCCGGGGAATTCAGATTGATGCACAGAATAATATTTGGGTATCAACAAGATATGGTGGTGTAGTTAAATTCGATAGAAAGACCTTTAGTAAGTATGATACTGAAAATGGTTTGCAGAGTAATTGGGTCTTTTCTGTCGAAACAGATTATAATCAGAACTTATGGTTCTGTACAGCCAAAGGATTAACAAAACATGATGGCTACAAGTCAATCACTTATGATGCGAGCGATGGGATAACATCAGCTGAAATAATATCTTCAACGAAATTCGGAGGCAAGCTATGGTTCCTGTCCAACAGCCAGATATTCAGTTATGAACCTGAGAAGATAATTAATCCTTTCAGCTACCCTAAAATTTTATTCCGTCAGGTAAAATTGATTGACGGAAATCTTCCTTTAACAGATTCCGCATTAACTAATATTGATTCGGAGATAAATTCAATTTTGACTAAAAGTAAAACTGTACCACTGCCGGTTGAGCTCGAATATTATCAGAATTCAATTGTCTTCGATTTTGCAGGAATTGATTTCAGAGATGAAAGAAGGATAACTTATGAGTTTATCCTCGATGGTTTTGATAAGCAATGGATAAAAGCATCAAAAAAGAATTATATAACTTATACACACCTTCCGCCAGGAAAGTACTCCTTTAAAGTTAATGCTATTAATAAAGAAGGACTAAAAAGTATTTCTCCGGCAGTGTTTGACTTTAACATTCTAACACCATTCTGGCAAAGATGGTGGTTTATAACAATTTCGGTTGTGTTTTTCATCCTCCTGATTTCGTTAGTGAACTACCTGATTTATCAATACAAAATCCGGCAGGCACTAAGACTTGAGAGATTGAGGTCGAATATATCCACAGATTTACACGATGAAATAGGCACAAGTTTATCCAGCATTGCAATATTTGCTGAACTTGTAAAAAGAGAAAATGCTAATGGTTCATTTAAAAATTCTGATATGCTCGAAAGAATAGAAAATACTTCCCGTGATCTAATAGATAAGATGAGTGATATTGTTTGGGCAATAAGTCCCGGCAATGATAAATTCGAAGATGCCTTGCTTAAGCTGAAGGACTATTCCGTCAAAATCCTTGAATCGAGAGGAATCAATGTTATACTAAACCTAGAAACAAATAATGATAAAATTATTTTACCGATGGATGTAAGACGAAATCTTCTTTCAATATTTAAAGAAGTGGTTACCAATGCTGCCAAATACTCTAAAGCTTCGACTGTTAAAATTGAATTGAAATTTATTGAGAAACCTGAAACGAAAATATTTCTTTCAATCGAGGATGATGGAATTGGTTTTGATTTAAATAAACATATGAACGGGTATGGATTAAAAAACATAAAACACAGATCAGATGAAATAAAAGCAAAGTTAGAGTTAAATTCCTCACCTGGTAAAGGCACAAGTACAAAAGTTGAAATACCGGTTTTGTAAATCACATCTATATGTGATTGTATATTCTTTCTTTAATGATGACATTTCGTGCGTTTAATAAATCTCTAATTAAATAATGAGTGACAAAAAAATTTCAGTTGTAATAGTCGAAGATGATGCACAGATACGGGAAGGTATTTCTGCACTAATTAAGTCAGCAAATGAATTTTCATTGAAAGGTGCCTTTGCAGAATGTCATTCATTATTGGCAGCACTTGATAATATTTTGCCGGATGTATTCTTAATGGATATTTCGATGCCAGGTATGACGGGAATTGAATGTGCAGCTAAAATTAAAAGCATCTATCCCGCGGTTAATATTGTTATGCTGACTGTCTACGAAAACGATTCTCAAATATTTGATTCGCTTCGCGCCGGTGCATCAGGTTACATTTTAAAGAATACACCACTTGAACAAATACTTGATGCTATAAAGGACGTTAATGCTGGTGGCGCACCAATGACACCGAGTATTGCGAAAAGAGTATTAGGCTTTTTTAATGAGACGGGTCAAAAAACAATTGAGTATAATCTAACACTGCGGGAAAAAGAAATTCTCCACGAACTTGTTAATGGATTAAGTTATAAAAAAATTGCCGAAACGCTTTTTATAAGTATTGATACAGTGCGATCGCATATCAAAAATATTTATTACAAACTTCACGTAAGTTCAAAATCAGGTGCTGTTGCAAAAGCTCTAAAAGACAGAATTTTCTGATTCCTGCAAAATAAAAATCACATATTTATGTGATTGTCATGCCCTGTAATTAAAAATAAATTCCCTTCGATAATTATCAATAAAAGGAGTAAATAATTGAAACATTCGTTTTCTATTTTGATTTTATCTCTGATTTTTATTTTCATAAGTACTGGAACAGGACAAGACAAACCAGACGGGCTCGTTTTTAAAACCTCTCTCCCGGAAAATCCAGTGGTGTCGATAAAGAATGATGTACTTAATCCCGACGCAGTCAGTAATCCAAAAGAGTATAAGTCCAATTCAGTTTCAAATCCCAAATTGACGCAGCTTAACAAGGATGTCTTCGAAATTGATGCTATACAAACAACCATTGCTTCTGAAGACTACTATTTCATATCTCATACAGTTGTAACAGAGCAAACAGGAAACTCAGCAGGAACACTTTGGGTCGTCGCTGGAATTCAGTCAAATCCTCAGGGTAATGATAAAATTGGAATTTATAAATATGAGCAAACCGGATGGGTTTTAAAAACCTATATCTATACTTTTCGCTTTTTGGCTAACGACATTGATGCGGAAATAATTGAGAGAAGTAACGGCGATAAATTTTTATGGATGACCTGTGCAGCCAGCCAAACATTTTACGGGAAGAAAAATGTTTTAATAATAGGATTAAATCTTTTTAACTTAAATCAAGGTAGTTTGACTGAATTATCTTGGCCGGGCGGAACCGGTAATGAATATTACAACCCACACATTACAACAGATAATGGTGTGGATGAGACCAATCCATGGATTTATTTAGTTGCATCTGTTGATTCTATCACAACAGATAATAAACATGTTAATGCTCAGAAATTTGCTTATGTTGATAATCCTTGGGAAGTTACTAGCCCAAGTATAAAATACAGGGCAGCTATTCTACCAGTTTTTTGGCCAGCAGGCGGAACAGCCGAAATACATTATTTGTACTCTGATATTGCTTATGTTCATGTCCCTTCTACTCTTAACAGAATAATTTTTACTTACTCAAACGTTCCAGATCAAACTAAAATATGGTTATCTAGTTGCACAATCATTGGAAGCGACGCTATGTTTACCGGAACGGTCGATAGGGGAACAAATAATAAAATTCGAAATTCTGCAATCGCAGCATCAGGCGGATTAGATCAATCACAAATAATGATAGCTTTCGAAGAAAATTACAATAATAGCGGTGATATTGATATTCATTCTGCCAGGTCAGATGATGGAGGAATAACTTGGTCTTCGGCTGGTATAGATTTTAGCGTTTCTAATGCAATGTTGGGGAAACTTGTGAGTAGAAGAGGGATTACAAATGAATATTACCTTTCATATTTTTCTAATATTGATTCGGTAATGTCGGTCAAATCGAACAGTAATCAGGGGCATTATTGGGATTCACCTATAAAAGTCAATGATTCGTACCCTAGTAATCCTTTCTATCTAACCTCAACAGGATTTACAAATACTTCTGGTGAACGGTTAACAGTTTGGGGTAAGTTTGCTCAGGCTTTGCAACTACCTGTGTTATTGATTGGTTCCTTCTGGCCACAGTTACCTTCACCGGTCGAAGATAATACAGAAATTAATTTAAGCTCCTATCAATTATTTCAGAACTATCCTAATCCTTTCAATCCTGCAACGATCATTAGTTATCAGTTACCGTCAAGCAACAATGTCACTTTAAAAATTTATGATGTTCTTGGGAATGAAGTTGCAAGATTAGTTGATGAATACAAAACCGCTGGGAGTTATGAAGCTAAATTTGATGCATCACGATTGTCGTCGGGTGTTTATTTGTACACTCTGCGCGCAGGTGAATTTATCAGAACAAAAAAAATGATATTAATTAAATAATCTTTTCACAATCAAAAAAGATAATTGGTATGAAATATTTTACCATCTTTTATTCCAGTTTCGTTATCTTTTATTCATTACAGATGAATGCTCAGATTCCAAATTCAGGATTTGAGGATTGGGGTTCGAATGGTAATCCAATCGATTGGTGGACAAACAACACACCGGGTGTATTTACCCCAATAATAAAAACATCTGATGCTCATTCTGGTAACTGGGCAGTTCAAGGTGATGTTGTAACAGTTAGTGGACTAGGAGTTGGCCCGGCAATAATTAGCGGTGTAGAAGGAGTTGGAATTCCAATCAACTTTAGACCTGTGGCATTAAAAGGATATTATAAATTTACTTCTGTCAATAATGATTATATGCAGGTCCAAGCTAACTTATTGAAAAGTGGTGTTGGTGGTATTGGTGGAGGTGCGGCTAACCTAACTCCAACAGGCTCATATACTGAGTTTAATATCAATATAGGCTACATTACTGGTGATGTGCCTGATACAGTTATCATTGCAGTTTTTATTGCCGGTAACGGTGGCTTTCCGAATGTTGGCTCTAAAATGTTTGTTGATGATCTTTCCTGGAGCAATACATCAGATGTTAAAGAATTAGAGAATGGCATTCCCACTGAGTTTGCACTGATGCAGAATTACCCAAATCCATTTAATCCAACAACAAAGATTCGCTACTCAATTCCAGAAGCAAGCATTGTAACAATAAAAGTGTATGATATGCTCGGAAGTGAAGTTGCTACATTAATCAATGAGGAACAGCCAGTCGGAAATTATGAAGTAACTTTTGATGCATCGGGATTATCATCCGGAATGTATCTATATAAAATATTTGCTGGCTCAAGACAGAGTTTTATTGAAACAAGGAAAATGATTCTTATAAAATAATCTAATGGTAAGCTATGAAACAAAATCTGAAATAGATAAGCTGCAGAAACTTAAGAAGAAAGAAAAGCTATTAACAATAGTACTTATAATGATGTTTCTGGTTTTTGGATTTGCGCTGATTTTGATCATCACGAGTTTACTTAGTTCATAATATAAATAAACTTAAGTATGCTGTTGGATTTTAATAATTATTTATCGGCATAATCATATTTATCATAATTACTAATGGAGGCAATAATGCGAATAAGATTACAATTTCAAAGCTTTAGCCTATGCACCCTAATACTGCTGACCCATTCTGAAATTTTGCAAACGCAGGTATCCGAATCATGGTCTGCAAGATATAACGGACCTGGAAGCAGTACTGATAACTCGTATGCGATTTCGGTTGATCATACAGGAAGCGTTTTTGTTACGGGTTCAAGCCCAAGTGCTGGTTTCGGCACAGAAGATTATGCAACAATTAAATATGATTCTGCTGGAACTCAGCAGTGGGCAGCTAGATACAACGGCACCGGTGGATCAATAGACATTGCTTATGCTATTGCAGTAGATGAAGATGGTTCCATATACGTTACAGGTGGAAGCACCGGCTCCGGATCTGGTTTAGATTTTCTAACTATAAAATATTCTTCTGCGGGAGATACAGTCTGGACCCGAAGATATAATGGGCCTAAAAATGATAAAGATGTTGCATATTCAATTTGTTTAGATGACTCAGGAAATGTTTATGTAACTGGTGAAAGTGAGGGTAGTACAGGAACGCATGGAATATTTGAAGACTACACAACTATAAAATATAATCCACATGGTGTCCAAAGATGGATATCAAGATATAATGGACCGGCCGGTGATTATGATAAAGCAAACTCTGTGGATGTTGATCCCTCCGGAAATGTTTATGTAACCGGTGTAAGCGATGGTGGAAGTTCAGGAAGCGGTGCTCCTCATTTTGATTATGCGACAATTAAATATAATAATATCGGACTAGTCCAATGGATTAGAAGACACAACGGCTCAGATAACGCTCTTGATGAAGGAAAGTCCGTTAAGGTCGATATACTTGGGAATGTTGTTGTAACTGGCAGCAGCAAAAATTTGGGTTCATCTGATGACTACTTTACAATTAAATACACATCCAGCGGTGATACTGTTTGGTTCAGTAAATATAACGGGACAGGAAACAGCACGGACATTGCCAACAATTTAGCAATCGATGATCTCGGTAATACTTTTGTGACAGGTAAAAGTTATGGCGGCAGCACTAATAATTATGATATTGTTACAATCAAGTACGATTCAACGGGAGATTCTGTAAGTGTTAATAGATATAACGGGGAAGCTAGTGGAATAGATGAAGGTATTGCACTTGCTGTAGATGGGAGCGGTAACAGCTATATTACCGGTTATAGTTCGGGAATTACAACTGGTTTTGACTATACCATCATAAAGTATAGCAGCAGCGGTATAGAAGAATGGATTATAAAATATACAAACAGCGGTGCTGCCGGAAGCAGCGAACAAACTACAAGTATTTTTGTTGATTCATTTCTAAATGTTTATGTAACCGGAATGAGTGCTTTGGATTATGCAACAGTTAAATATATTCAATCATCAACTGCAGTTGATGATAATCTTTTCCATTCTCCTGATCGGTATATTCTTTCCCAGAACTTTCCTAATCCATTTAATCCAACAACAAAAATTCGCTACTCAATTGCCGAATCAAACTTTGCATCAATCAAAGTTTATGATATGCTGGGTAATGAAGTTGCTAGATTAATCAATGAGGAACAACTAGCAGGAAATTATGAGGTCGATTTCAATGCTTCAGAATTATCAAGTGGAATCTATTTCTACCAATTGCAAGCAGGTAGTTTTATTGAAACTAAGAAGATGATACTGCTTAAATAAAATTTGGCTCTCTCCCAAATAAGAGAAGGAAAACATATTGTAATTGTGGAAAGGTTTTCCTTCTCGACGATTTTTAACTTCCTTTACCAAATTATCATATTAAAATCACGCATTTGCGTGATTGAAGTCGTGCCAGTTAAAAAATATATTATATAAAGCTAATACATTAAATTTTTTCGAAAGGCTTGAAGAGCAGAATAATTATGTTTGATAATCAGATATTATTATCCGATTAAGGATAGGTAAGGGAGATAGAAATTATTCTTTCGCTAGTGATCAAATAAGTATACAGCAACAATCTATAATTAAAACTAGGAAACATTTATGAAAAGTTATCTTCTTCTTTTGTCTATTCTATTTTCAATATTGGTCGATGCTCAAACCAAATATAGCTGGGTTGGTGGAAACGGAAATTGGTCTAATGCAGCTAAGTGGAGTCCTGCTGGTGTGCCAGGTGCACTCGATACAGCAGTTATTACTATTGATGGTAACTATCGAGTAACAGTGGACCAGAACAATGTAACAGTCGCCGGTGTGAAAATTGGCTATCCAGGATCTGGCTCAACATTCACTCAGGAATTATATATGGATGGAAAAACTTTTACTGTAAACGATTCCATAATTATTAATATAAGAGGTAAAATGATGTTATGGAACGGCAGCACTTTAATTGGACCAGGAAAAATAACAAACTATGGAAAATTATTTATTAGGCAAAGCACGGTTGACAATGACATCGTGAATAAAAGTAGCGGAACTTTGGAAGCGTATTCTCAAAGTTACTTGAATGGCAATTTTGTTAATGAAGGTTTTTTTGGAATTTACGCACCTTGGAACTATGGAGGGTCTACAGTTCTAGCAATTGCAAATGGGTTTACTAATGAAGGTACTATAAAGATACGTGGAGAAAACATGGGTAGTAGTGTCTACAATGTCTCACTAATTGTAACAAGCGGAAGCTTGATCAATAATAATAAATTAATTAGTGAAGGTACATTGTTTTACGGATCAGGAACAAATTATTTGAAAGCCGAACTGATTAATAATGACTCATTATTAATTTATGGCAGACCTCTCAATCTTGATAAACCCGGCGCCCATCAGATCAACAACGGCTATATGCATATAATGAACCAAAGAGAGTTCAATATTTTACAATCTGGTTCTAACCCGTACTTTAATAACAACGGAATGATAGTGATTGATAGTGATTGTGATATGGTCTTTAAATCCGGCACATTAAATATTAATTCAAACAATATTGAATGTAATGGTGTCTTAGTAGTTAAAGATACTTGTATTGCTAATTTGAATGTTGATTATACAATATCAGAGAATTCAAAATTTGATGTAAGAAGTTTAGCAACTATAAATGGACCCGGAGTTATTACAAACCAGGGGACTTTATTGTTGTTCAATGGTAATATTAATTCCAACCTGATTAATTCTGTTAGTGGTTACATACAGGCATCTGATCAAAGTTACATAAATGGTGACATTGTTAATGAAGGTTTTCTTGAATCCTACGGAACTTCCAACTATGGCGGGTCTGCAGTTCTAACGATTGCAAATGGTTTTACTAATGAAGGGATATTAAGATTGTGGGGTGACAATACAGGTAGTTCTGTAAGTAATTCAACAATAATTGTAACTAATGGACCTCTCACAAATAATAATAGAATAATAAGCGAAGGTACTATGTTTTACGGTTCGGGTAGGAACTTCTTAAAAGCCGAATTGATCAATAATGATTCTGTTATTATTTCGAGCAGGAATTTTACATTGGATAAAACAGATGCCAGTCATGCAAACAATGGCTTTATGCAAATTAAAAGAAGTAGTTCGAACAGTATTGAATTAAATTTGTTGCAGTCAGGCAGCAGTCCTTCTTTTAAAAACTTTGGTACTTTCAAAATTGACAGCACGAACACATTAAAACTTTCACAAGGAAGTTTTGTTAATCAAAATTCCGGGATAATCTGTGGAATTGGGAAAATAAATTCTCAGAACGGAAATTTAAATAACAAAGGATTATTCTTACCCGGCGACAACATCGGGACTTTTTCCGTTACAGGAAATTATCCCGAAGAATCAACTTCTGTTTTGAAAATAGATATTGGCGGATATTCAGCCGGATCAGAACACGATAGATTAAATGTTTCCGGAAATGCATCACTAAGTGGATCGCTCAATATTAATATTGTAAACGGATTTACACCGGCTGTGGGTGATTCATTTTTAGTTTTAACTTATGGCTCGAGAACAGGTTCATTCAGCAGTATTGTTGATAGCAGTTTTGTTTCTGGTGCCGAATGGGATACTATTTATACTAATAACGGCCTCTATATAAAACTGATTGACAGTCCAACAATAATTGAAGGCACTGAAGATGAAAATCTACCAACAGAATTTGCTTTGAATCAGAACTACCCCAATCCATTCAACCCCAGCACAAAAATTCAATATTCTATTCCTGAAAAAAGTAATGTGGCATTAAAAGTTTATGATATTCTTGGAAATGAAGTTGCAATACTTGTTAATGAAGAAAAAGAAAGAGGAGTTTACTCGATTAACTTCGATGCAACAGGTTTAGCAAGTGGAATGTATTTGTATCGCTTGCAAGCTGGGAGTTTTGTTGAGACAAGGAAAATGATTTTGATAAGGTAATTGGAAATGAAAATTAATTTTAGAAAAACTTATGTGTAAAAATCAGACAACATTATCCGATACTTTTAACGTTGAAATGTTGAACCTCATTTATTCTATCAACTTATCAAGGAGTAAAACAGTAATTAACTTTTATTTAAAGAATTCAAGAGGTTAGTTATGAAATATCTATTTCTTCTTTTCGTTGTATTGCCGATGTGGGTTCTTAATGCCCAACCATTAAACGGCAATTACACAGTTGGTGGTTCTTCGCCCGATTTTCTCACTCTGCAATTAGCTGCTGATGCACTTAATGAAAGAGGTGTTTCCGGACCAGTTTTTTTCAATATTAGGCCTGGTATTTACTCAGAGAGTGGTGGAAATAACAATATATTACTACTTGATGGCACTGTAACCGGTCTTTCTGCGGACAACCGCGTAACGCTCCAGCCAGATGAAAATGCTGGTGGTAATGTTGAGAATGTCATCCTACGAATTGACCGCACAACTCAAACGAGCGAGGGGACACTTGTGCATATCAAAATTGATCACATTACGATCAGAAACCTCACTCTCGAGGATGTTGACTCCTCTGGATTTGGAGCAGACATTCTGATTTCAATTGACCAGCAGCATGGCGTCAATCCAATAACTGAAGATGTTGTGATCGAAGGATGCCGGTTTATTGGTAACTCGCACCCAATCGGCGGTATGACCTATGGAACTGATTATGGTGTTTATGGTAGTACGAATGTGGCGGGCATAACTATTCGCCAGAACTTGTTTATGCGATTCCTACGTGCTGTAGAAATTGGTGGTGATGCAGGTAGCAATGGTAGTGTAAATGTAGAAGATAATCAGTTTCTCAATGCACATTGGGGCAATAACTACAGCGGCTATCCAATGGGGCACATTGTTAATGTTAAAGCATACAAGGTCATTATCAGAAGAAATTATTTGAACAATGATGGCAGTACAGGAAGCATATTCGGCATAATTGTTCAAGCAGATTCCGGTCTTATCGAGAGGAACATCATCAAGTACGGTGGCGGTTCGAATGGTCAGGTTCCTTCTTTCCGGGCTATTGTTGTTGGTAAGCGTATTTTCAGCAGCAAACCGCTATCAATGTTGATTGTGAATAATATGATCACGGGAAGCCGTTCGGTCGGAGGATGGGGATTGCCGCTCATGGGACGTTACGGGATAATGACGGAAACAAAGGCGCAGATTATACACAACACGATTGTGCATCCTGTTCGAGAGCAGATCAGCGGCGGGATCTCCTTGGGTATCGGCGCCGACTCCTCCACTGTTCTAAACAATATTGTAATTGATTATGGCAGACCTGTCGAAATTCTGGTGAGATCCATAGTCCTCTATGAACAGACAGTTGCTATGTCCGGTTTAATTTCTGATTACAATGTGTTTTTCTACGATTATAATCAATCCGGCGTAGTGTATCTCGCAGCAGTAGGATCGAATCTGTATACAGGTCTTACTGAATTTCAAACTGCAACAGGTTTAGATTCCAATTCGATTAGCAAAGAAATATATTTTGAAACAGGAGAAAATTATCCTCATCTCTCCGACTGCCAGGCACAGGATCCGGAACTTGGTGGAATACCTTATCCTGGAATTGTGGATGATATTGATGGAGATTTACGCAGCCTAACAGCACCAACAAGAGGAGCCGATGAAGGAAGACTTCGATCTAATCCAATGTTTGAAGATGTCTTCAGAAAATCTCTCCCAGGAGTTCCTACATCAATCGCATTCGGCAAGTTTGATAATCTAATAGCCGATGGTCTTGCCGTTGCAGATCATGAAAATGAACAGATCCTTTTATTCCACAATATGCCGAGTACAAGATCATTCCTTCAATACGGAATTCTGAACGTGGGATTCAAACCAAACACACTTGCCTTCAACGATTTAATTAAAGTTTTTTGGGGCGATGGTGTTGGAGGATTTCCCGAATCTAGTGAGGAAATTACCCTTGGGGGTACGTTTCACCTGGTACCGGAACCTTATCAGCTTTATGAAGATAGAAAAATGGTCTTTGTCGCTCATCCCAGTTATACCTCATCATTCATGGGTATTGTTGAGATTTATGATAACAGACAGCTCTGTTATGACTTGCTCATAGGTACTGACAGTATTCCATGGGGTCCCTGGTCAATTGTTGTTGATGACATTGGTGGAGACAATTTTGTAGATTTTGCCGGATTAAGCCCACACGGATATTTTACCAGCTGGGAGTTTCATAAAGTTAATGCTTCTGTGGGTACCTGCGGTCCTTATTACTTTGAGCGACATGGTCCCTATCATCAAATAAATTTAGTTGGTGGAAATTATACATTTCAGAACAGCATAATTTTGGGTGATTTTGATGATGATTCT
>JALONF010000227.1 GCA_025455085.1 Ignavibacteriaceae bacterium | reverse complement strand
GATGTATCTACTGTTAAAACAATTTCTGCTGAATCTGCCTTATCCGATGGAGTATCCTTGCAGGGCCACCAGGAATAAGCGAAATACGGTTCGCTGGTCGACCAAATAACCGGTTGTCCATTGTGTTCGTCAAAGTTTAATCCGAATAAACCATAGTGTACATCTGGTAAGCCCTGATAATAAACAGCTAAGCAAATGATTTCATTCATCATGTAGCTGCGATCTAGATTAATATTTAATCTATCTGCCAGATGATTGAATTGAGCAGGTATTGTCTCTTCTATAAGTATTGAATCAACAATCATATTTTGAGCAAGGTCAAGGAAAAGAGAATTAATACTTGCTGTATCAACTCTGGCGCAGATGGTTACGTTTCCGGAAATATAATTTGGAGAAGTTGTTATCGTTAAATCTATCTTGTAATAAATTACATTAATAGTCTGGTCACCGGGGTAGTTAATTTTTTCAGAATTTGTGATCCACTGATAATTCTGTTGATCATACTCAGGTAGTTTCCATCTATCTTTCAGAAAGTCCTGTGAGTTAGCTGCAAAGTTTAAAGCAAATAAAAAGAGACAGGTTAAAAATCCGATCTGATTAATCATTTTGTATTACCCCATAGTTTTTTAATTACTAAAAGTAAAATCAGACAATACTTTTACAAGGTCAAAACTTATTTTTTCCCAATTTGCTATAAAATTAAAGGCGTGATAAATCACGCCATTCAGATTTCAATTTAACATTACATTTGTAGTGACAAGCCGCAACTTGTCCCTACGAAATCATTTCCCCACCCTTTGGGAGGGGATCAAGGGGAGGGCTTATTTCAGCAACAACATCTTCCGAGTGCTTATAAAACTTTGTCCTGAACCTGTCGAAGGATCGACTACTTTCAACTGATAAAAATATACTCCAGTCGGTAGCTGCTCTGCATACCAGGTTACTTCATAAGTGCCTGCTGGTTTTTCTTCGTTAACTAATGTTTCAATTTCATTACCGAGTACGTCGTAAACTTTTATTTGTACGGACACAGCGTGCTGTGTCCCTACTGGAGGAATACTGTATTTTATTTTTGTAGTCGGGTTAAATGGATTTGGATAGTTTTGATATAACTCGAAACGAATTTCGTTCCCATCGTTATGATCTCCAACATCAGATATCAAACCATTTGCATCTGTTTTAATAAAATAAATATTCGGATTATTCCCTGCACCGAAGCTGTAAGTATAACCAACCGCTGCATAACCGCCATCAGCGGTTTCTTCTATATCAGCAATTTCTTCCTGCCAAAGACCACCATAAGTTTTTGTCCATAATGTATCACCATCATGATCAGTTTTAACGAGATAGAAATCATAATATTCCACATTAAAGGAAGCAGTGTATCCACCTAAAATGTAACCACCATCTGAAGTTTGCATTGCTGTAAATGCTCTGTCTGCTTCGTCGCCTCCATAAATCTTATCCCATAAAAACTCTCCCGCGGAATCTGTCTTCATTAGATAAAAATCCGAATCGCCGACTGTTGGACCGTCTTTTCTGCCCGCGAGCATATAACCTCCATCGGTGGTTTGTTCAACTTCGTAACCAATTTCAACATTGGCACTTCCGAATACCTTCGCCCAAAGGCTGTCACCGAACTGATCGGTTTTGACAATAACAAAATCATTCTGTGGATGCAGCCAGTCACCGGGACGAATCATTAAAATGAATCCACCATCATTTGTTTCATCTATTGAATTGGCAATGCCGTACTCATATGTTTTAATCCATAAGCTGTCACCATTGCTATTTGTTTTCAGAATGAAATATTCACTAAGATCCTTATTACCACAAAAAATAAAACCGCCTTCGTCGGTTTTTTTCGCAGAAGTTACGATATAGTCATCTTCATTACCGATGATTTTAGTCCAGACAGTATTGCCATCATCTTTTATCTTGATGAGATATACTTTACCATTTAAAGAACCGGCAATTAAATAATTTGTATCGTCTATTTTTAGTATATCTTTTGCCGTATCATAACCAGTTCCACCGAAAGTTTTAGTCCATAAGGTATCGCCATAAGGATCAGTTCTAATTATGTAGAAGTCGTAATTTCCATTACCATAACTTCTGGTCGAAGCGGCGAGAATAAATCCTCCATCTTCAGTTTGCACAACTGCGTCACATTCTTCCTCTTCCACACCGCCGTAAATTTTTTGAAATGTAATTTGTGAGAAAGATATATTAGAGATAACAAGAAATAGTAGAATTATTTTATTTGACATATTGGTCCTCCCGATTTAATAATGTAACCGATAGAATTAAATTATTTCTCCATTGAATTTCATAAACTGATTAACTTACTTCAGCAAAATCATCTTTCTCGTACTAATAAAACTTTGTCCTGAGCCTGTCGAAGGATCGACTGCTTTCAATTGATAGAAATAAACTCCGCTTGGTAAGTTTTGAGCATACCAGGTAACTTCATAAGTGCCTGTTGGTTTTTCTTCGTTGACGAGTGTTTCTATTTCGTTGCCTAATACATCAAACACTTTTAATGAAACGTGTATGTCACTCTGAGCTTGTCGAAGAGTGATCGATGGAATTGAGTATTTTATTTTTGTACTTGGATTGAAAGGATTAGGATAATTCTGCGAAAGCAAAAACTCCGTTGGTATTTCATCTGAGTTCTCATCAACATCATTCGGTGCTTGTGAATATTTTATCGTTGCAATATCATTTCCGGTTGTAACTCCGGCACTTGAGCCGGTTATATAAACGTATCCTGAATTATCAACGAAAACTGAACTTGCGATGTCTTGACCATTGTAACCCGGACCATCATATTTAGTAACCCATTTTTCGTTACCATCATTATCATACTTAATTGTGAGATAAGCTATGTTTGAACTGGATGTAGCGGCAGACCCTGTCACATAAACATTTCCTGAATTATCCAATGCGAGTGAATTTGCCCCATCGGGATGATAGCTATATTCAGCATAAGTTTTTTCCCACATCAAAACTCCATCTGAATTATACTTCATCGTTAAACAGTCTATCCCATTCCCTGATACAAAACTGGTTCCTGCTAAATAAATATTTCCGTCAGTATCAATTACCATGTCAGTTACAACATCATCTCCATTTCCTGTTCCATTATATCTTCTTGTCCAAACGGTATCGCCGTAGACATTATATTTAATCGTCACAATATTATGATTGCCGCCTGTTTTATAAATATCTCCTGTAACGTAAATATTATCCTGATTATCAATGACGAGTGCTTTTAAATAATCGTGAGCCTGTTCAGGTGAATCATATTTCCGCACCCAGGCTGTATCTCCGGCAGGATTGAGTTTTATTGTAACATAATCAATTGTTCCCCAATGCCAATCAGTGGTACCGGCCACAACAACATTTCCGTAACTATCAAGTTCAATATCTTTAGCAATGTCAAAGGCATCTTCAGTTCCTGCCCAAAGGTAAGACCATAGTGTATCTCCGGCAGGACTGTATTTAATTGTTAAAAAATTATTGCTCTGATAAATCTTCCAGCTGGTTCCGGTTATAAAAATATTTCCGGTATCATCTACTATCATTGCTTGAGAGGCATCCATATCACCTTCATCATATCTTTCAGTCCAAAGTGTATTTCCATTCGTGTCGAATTTTATTGTGAAATAATCAGCAAGAGAAGTTCCGCCGCACTGACCGGTGATGATAATATTACCATTATTATCAAGTTGCATATCGTGCAGAGTGCTTCCATTGTTGAATTGATTGATATAATATCTTAGCCACAACGTATCTCCGTCCGAAGAATATTTAATTACGGCTGCATCAGTAAATCCCGGAGTTTTTGAAATCGAAGATCCTACATATACAAATCCATTTTCATCAACTAAAATTTTTGAACCTGCATCGGAAGCACTTAACGGTCCGTTAAATCGTTTTACCCAGGAAGTATCTATTTGAGCGGTGATGAAAGAAATGTAATTGATAGAAAAGGATAAAATCAGAATCAGCAACTTTTTCATATTGTGCCTCCAATTGAAGTTGAAAGAGTTAATTTCAAAACTTCTGCTTCGGTAGAGTAGTTAGGTGTGCAGTCTCAGCAAGTTATTCAGAAAAAAATCTCTGTACATCTT
>JALONF010000226.1 GCA_025455085.1 Ignavibacteriaceae bacterium | reverse complement strand
AGCATAATAAGAATCAATCCAACCCAACCAATACAAAACCATAAAACTTGGAATCATAGTGACATTGTAGGGAATCATCATAGTGCCGAGGAAAATGTAGAACAATATATCTCTTCCTTTAAATCTCAATCTTGCAAAAGCAAAGGCTGCCATTGAACATGTAATCAACTGTCCGAGAGTTACCGCGAAAGCAACAATCAGGCTATTCAAATAATATCTGCCGAACGGAGCTGCTGTGAAAGCATTCACATAATTGTCTAAATTAAATTTTTCCGGAAGCCATTTTGGAGGATAGACATATATCTCACTCATATCTTTAAATGATGTTAATATCATCCAGAGAAAAGGAGCGATGACAACAATGGCTAATGCATAAATAACTAAATGCAGCAGTACATTCTTTCCTGTCTTCCAGTATTTTAGAAATCTATCATTATTCATTATGCCACGCCATAGACTTTAGATTTCAAATATTTTATCTGCATCATCGTCAGCAAGAATAAAAGAGCAAACAGGAAGTATGATATCGCAGAAGCATATCCCATCTCAAAAAATTTAAATGCATATTCAGAAGTGAGAACATAAACAACGTCAAAAACCTGGAAGGATGAAATCATTGACATTATCATAATGAAAAAAGTAGTTGGCGCAAGCATCGGAATTGTAATATTCCAGAATTTAGCCCACTTCCCTGCGCCATCAAGTTCTGCAGCTTCGTAATAACTTTCGGGAATTCCCTGTAATCCTGCAGAGAATAGAACCATATTTATCCCAAAAGTTTTCCATACACTCATTATTATTAATGCGAACATCGCTGCAGTTGGTTCGTTCAACCAGTTCACTGGATCAAAGCCCAAAGATTCTACAAAGAAGTTTACTAAACCAAAATTAGGATCGTACATCCATCTCCAGATTAAAGCTGCTGCAACAGGTGAAATAATTACAGGGGCAAAAAATGCTGTTCTTAAAAATTTCTTGCCTGCAATTTTTTTATTGAGAAGATATGCGACCCAAAGAGAAAGTGCCATATTAATTGGAATAGTACCAATAGAATAAATCGCGGTGTTTTTTAGAACCTGCCAGAACTCGGCACTCTGAATCATTCTTGCATAATTATCCAGACCAACAAATGATGCATCCCCGCTGAACATATTCCATTTTTGAAAGCTAAGATAGAATGAGAAGAATACAGGAAAGAGAATGAATGTACAGAAAATCACCAGGGTTGGTGAAAGGAATAACAATGCGCTTCCTAAATCACCCTTTCGGTAATTTCCTTTGCTGGAATTTTTAGTGCTACCTATTTGAAATTTATTCAGTAACAATATCTATAGGCTATTTTTTTGATGATGTTAAAATTTTATTTGATTTAATAGCAGACTCATCTAATGATTTTTTTACATCAGCATTACCGGTAGTAGCATTCTCTATCGCTTCTGCAAGATGCCTGCTGATCTCTAATCCACCATAATCAATTGGTCTTTGAGCCTGACCAACTTCCATCTGCTCAACAAAAACTTTGAAATTTGGATTTTCATCAAGATACTTTTGAAATTCCGGAACTTGTAATACAGCATGTCGAATCGGAAGATAACCCGATTTAATTGACCAGAATGCCTGAATTTCTGGTTGGATCATCCATTTAAGAAATTTCCAGGCTGCATCAGGATGTTCACTTTGTTTAAATATTGCTAAGTATTCACCTCCAACTACTGTAGCACTTTTAAACGGTCCGGCAGGAAGTGGTGCAAATGCCCAATCGATATTTTTCAAAAGATCTTTGTAGCGAGGTAGATTCCAGGGTCCATCCAATGCCATTGCTAGATTCCCTGAAACAAATGCATTCTCAAAAAGGTTTGTGAAGTTTTTTAAATTCTGATCTCTGTAAAGTTGTTGCCATAGTTGAAGTGCTTTAACTCCTTCATCGCTATTGTAGAGTACGGATGTCTGTTCGACGTTAACAAAATCTCCACCAGCCTGCCAGAGAAAAGGCATAAATTGCCAAACCATCCACGAACCCAATGGACCCGCCGCAGGAAAAATCGGGACAAAGAAACCAACCTGCTCACTTGTTCCATCACCATTTTTATCGACGGTTAATTTTTTAGAAAATTCCATTAACTCTTGCCAATCTTTCGGAGGATGATTCGGATCCAACCCTGCTTTTTTAAAGAGATCTTTATTGTACATTAGTCCAAGATTGGTCGCTTCCATTGGTAAGCTATACAGAGTTCCTTTCCATGATGCAAACTGACGAAGTGCGGGATAAATATCATTTAAATCCTCTTGGGAAATTCCATCTTCTCCATTTATAAAATATTCCATTTTATAAATAGCATCTGCCTCAACGAGCGCTTCTATATAATCGGAGTGTAACCAGGAAATATCGGGGGCGGTTTTACTTTGAACTGCAGTTACGAGTTTTTGTATAAGAGCATCACCACTTGGAATGTATTGTGCGTCTATTTTTATTCCTGGATTTTGTTCTTCAAATTTTTATTGTGCGTCTATTTTTATTCCTGGATTTTGTTCTTCAAATTTTGTGATCAACTCTTTGAGGGCTGGCACTGAAGATGAAATAAAGCTGTGCCAGAACTTAACGGTGATCTCACCATCAGTTCTCTTTTTCTCACTTCCACAGCTTGATAAGAATAATATCGATAGTGTTAAGAATATAAAAGTGAATTTTTTCAAGTGACGCACCTTTCAATTAAAGATAAAGTGAAACCTTGTTTTTAAGCCAATAACACCATTTTTTCTAATGCAAACGTTTGCGCAAAATGAATAAATATTGTCTATTATATAAGATTTCAATTTGCTCAACCTATTGCTTTTATGCCGAGATTAATGTTTCTTTTAACCGAGTCACGGGAAATAAGTCTGGTTGGTAAGAAGATTCCCTTTGGCTCAAGTTGTCTGTTAGATTCTATCTGATCAATTAATAATTTTATAGCTATCTGTCCTATTTGAGAATTTTGTTGAGACACTGTAGTCATTGGAGTTGAAAGAAATCTTGAATAGGGCTGATCATCAAATGAAACCATTGAAATGTCATCTGGAATTTTTAGACCTTCTTCTGAAATTGCTCGAATAGCACCAAGCGAAATGAGATTGCTAACTGCAAAAAGAGCAGTAGGTGGGTCATCTTGCTTAAGTAGAAGCTTAGTCTCTATGTAACCATTTTCTTCACCAAAGCTATCACCCACGATTAATTTTTTATCAACTGATAATTCATGAGTTTTGTGAGCATCGATGTAGCCTCTAACACGATCATTATTTGGTGATGTATTGACAAGTCCTTGAATGCATGCAATTCTTTTATGACCGTGCTCAATAAGCATATTAACTGCTTCTAAAGCCCCTTTATAGTTATCTGAAGTAACAAATGGCAAATTAAGTTCGGGAAAATATCTGTCTAATAATACAATAGGAATATTTTTTTGTGCGATCCGTCTTAGATGGTTTACTTCTAGTCCAACTGGAGAAATTATTAGGCCATCCACTTTTCTATCAATCATTAATTGTAATAGGTTCTCTTCTATTTTTGTATCTTCTTCACTATCACAAAGTAGAATTGAGTAACCAAGTTTACGAGCAGATTTCTCTACGTTCTTTGCAATGCTTGAGAAGAATGGATTAGAGATATCGGGAATAATATATCCGATAGTATTTGTTCTTTTTAATCGAAGTCCTCGGGCGAGTTGATTTGGTGAGTAACTTAATTCCTTTGCGGCGGTATTAATTAATTCCTGAGTCTCTTTGCTGATTCTGTAGCGATCAGATTTTCCATTCAGTACTCGTGATACTGTAGTTACGGAAACATTTAACCGATCGGCAATACTCTTCAATGTTACATTGGAAGATCTCATCAGAACTCTTATTTAAGAATTAATGCAAGCAATTTTAATTAAATTGCGCAAACGTTTGTTCTTAACTTAAACACATAAAATTTAAATGTCAAGACTCGTCTTACAAAAAAGTCATTCCGGAATTATCCTTATATAAATATTAATATTAGTGTAGGTAAGATCCACATCTTAATCTTAGTGAGAAATTTTTATCTTCTACTTCAAAAATTACTTCGGCGATTTTTAATCTTTTATAAAACAATAACTTACAACGATGGGTAGATTCCTCTTAATCAGCAGGTCGCGTGATCTCCCACAGGGATTCCTATGGAAGAGTCCCGCAGGATGCACAATAAGCCCCGAAAACAAAACATTTTGGGGCTTTATTTTTTTCTGATAACGACGAGGCATAATGTTTATGACAACTCATATTGGACTTAATTTATAAATTGCAGAGAAAGGGTTAAGTGAGATTTTTAACTAGATATTAATTTATTTAAGGTAATCAAATTATACCATCGGTGTCTTAATGTGTGGAGTAGTTTGCAAGGCAAAATCAAAATTCATTTTATGCATAAACACTTAATCAAAATTTTCCAGCGAAATAGAAAGGTAACAATTAGAGTTTAAAATTTTTGCTAAAATTTACTAATACGTTGCTCACCGCTATTTTTTCAAAATAATCGAATACCCTTCTTTATTGTTTACAAATCTAATTTTTAACCTTTGCTTGACAAAATAAATTAATTATTGTAACTTTGTTCGGGAATCGAACAAAGTTATTATTAAAAATTATTCCCAATCCAGAGTCATTCTACTGCTTAAATAATTTTGCAACTAAATTGAAAGCTAGAAATGCTTCAAGGAAATTCACTGCCTCAGCGAAGTAAATATATCAGTCAAACACGAGCAAACTTTATAGAACTGTTGCATAGGTTTGAAAATTTTCCGCCAATAAATTACAATCAATCAAAAATTACTAATCAACTAAATGTTTTTAATAACATTAATTTTTATTCTTTTATGAAAATAACATCTACCACATTGTGAGGAGGTTTTTATGGCCTTAATTCAACTAAAATTAACTCGTATAGTGCTTCTAATTTTGTCTTTTCTGATTTCTTTCTCTGTCATGAATGCACAAGTAAACAAGGTCTCGGTATTAAAGGATAATAATGGATCGAAGTTACTTGTGGATGGTAATGACTTTATGGTTATTGGTATGAATTGGGATTACTTTCCTATCGGAACAAATTATACATATAGCCTTTGGACTCAGCCAGACGATTTGATTAAAGATGCACTCGATAGAGAAATGGGACTTCTAAAAATTATGGGTGTAAATGCGATTCGTGTTTATGTCGGAATTCAACCTAAATGGATCGAGTACATCTACAAAAATTATGGAATCTATACTGTTATCAATCACTCTTTCGGTCGTTATGGTGTAACCATCGATGGAGTGTATGTTCAGAATACGGATTATGCTGACCCTCAAACTCGTGAACAACTTCTTAAAGAAGTAAACGCTCTCGTACAGGAATATAAGGATGTTCCTGGTTTGTTAATGTGGCTTCTCGGTAATGAAAACAACTATGGTCTTTTCTGGGGTGGAGCCGAAACCGAAGATATTCCGGAAGGTGAAACTTTAGAGTCTGTTAGAGCAAGATACATGTACAAACTCTTCAATGAAGGAATTCAGGAGATTAAAAAATTTGATACGAATCATCCTGTTGCAATTTGTAATGGAGATTTACTTTTCATCGATATCATAGCTGAAGAAGTTAAAGACATGGATGTTTTTGGTGTGAATGCATATAGAGGTGTTTCTTTTACTGATCTCTTTGATACAGTTAAAGAAAAATTAACTGTGCCTGTTATGTTTACTGAGTTTGGTGCCGATGCATTTAATGCCGTTGAGATGAGAGAAGATCAACTGATGCAAACAAAATATTTTCTAGGTAATTGGAAAGAGATTTTTCAACACGCTTATGGTAACGACAAAACGGAAATTTCAATTGGAGGAATGACGTTCCAATTCAGTGACGGATGGTGGAAATATTTACAAGATAGTAATTTAGATGTACAGGATACTCACGCCTCTTGGTCTAATGGTGGATATAGCGAGGATTATATTGAGGGCGAAAATAATATGAATGAAGAGTGGTTTGGTATTTGTGCTAAAGGCCCTACAGATGCAAATGGTTTATATGAATTATTTCCGCGTGCTGCTTATTACGCTTTAAAGGATGCATTCAAAATTAATCCTTATGATGAAAACGTTGATGCCTCAGTCATCCAAGATCACTTTAATAAATTAGTTCCAGCGGAATACGTATTAAAAGCCAGAGGCGACAAAGCAGCACTTGAATCGTCAAAAAATAGTTTACTACGCTTAAGCGGATTATTCCTCAAACTTGAAACATACAGCACAGGCGGAGATAAAATAAGTACACCTGATGAGAAAGTCCCTGGAAGTACAACTTTCCCCGCTTTCCTGGGATTTGACCATATGGAATCATTCTTCGCAGAGTTTGAAGCTAACCCCGCGCCAAATTTAACTGGTAAATTATCCTTAAACCTTTTGGGCAATGTACCTGATAATCCGATCAATGAAATATTTTATGAAAATCGGGGAAGACCAATAACAGTTCCGGTTCCCACTGAGAGGGGTGAAGTTACATTAAGCGGACTCGAGAGAGTAGCGGTTTATCAAGCAAGTGTAGAGTGGGATCATTCATTATTTAAACTGGATGCATTCTACCGTACCGGTCACTATCATTGGGGTTATGAA
>JALONF010000225.1 GCA_025455085.1 Ignavibacteriaceae bacterium | reverse complement strand
ATCAGCCTTCGACTTGGCTCAGGCTGACAGAGGAAAGTATTGAAAATTTAAAAACTTAATCAAAATTCAAGCTGACTTCTTCTCCGCCTTAATAAAAATCGGCTCCTCACCTTTCTCAACGACATCTTTTGTAATTACACATTTGCCTACATCCTTCCTGTTCGGAAGTTCGTACATAATATCAAGCATAAAATCTTCAACTATAGATCGAAGCGCACGTGCGCCTGTTTTTTTGATCATCGCTTTTTCAACTATTGCATCTAGTGAGAACTTATCAAACTCAAGTTCAACGTTTTCCATCAAAAATAATTTCTTGTACTGTTTGAGAATAGCATTCTTCGGATCGGTTAAAATACTTCTCATTGCATTTTCGCTGAGTTGATGAAGCGGTGCAACAACAGGAATTCTTCCGATCAGTTCGGGAATCAATCCGTACTTGAGTAAATCTTCTGGTTGAATAAATTTCAGAAGTTCATCATCTTCCTTTTTATCCTTGATATCTCCGATAAAACCCATTTTATTTTTATTTATTCTCGCAGCAATAATTTTATCAATACCGTCAAAAGCACCGCCAAGGATAAAAAGAATATTTTTTGTGTTCACATTTATCAGACTCTGTTCAGGATGCTTTCTTCCGCCTTTCGGAGGAACGCCCGCTATTGTTCCTTCGAGTATTTTAAGAAGTGCCTGCTGAACTCCTTCACCCGAAACATCACGTGTAATTGAAGTGCTTTCACTTTTTCTGGCAATCTTATCAATCTCATCTATGTAAACAATTCCCTTTTGCGCTCTTTCAAGATTATAATCCGCAGCCTGCAGTAAGTGAACAAGAACCGTTTCAACATCATCGCCAACATATCCGGCTTCTGTTAATGTGGTAGCATCAGCAATTGCAAAAGGAACATCAAGAATTTTTGCGAGTGTCTGCGCAAGAAGTGTTTTGCCAACACCAGTAGGACCAATGAGCATAATATTACTTTTTTCAATTTCAACATCTTCCAGCTCAAAGAATGTTGATTTCAAACTTATTCTTTTGTAATGATTATAGACAGCGACAGATAATACTTTCTTTGCCCTGTCCTGTCCAATCACATATTCATCAAGCTGCTTTTTAATTGATTCAGGAGTATGTGGATATTTTTCTTTTTTGTTGGATCCCTGATAAGTCGCAAGATTATTCTTTAGTATATCAACACTACTGGCGATGCAGATATCGCAAATATAAACATCGGGTCCAGCAATCATTCCGCCGACTTCGTGACCTTCTCTTCCGCAGAAAGAACATTTAACAATTTTCTGTCCCTGTTTTTTATTCATTTAAGTTCCCGGTTTATTCTGCAAAAATAAAATCTGTGCTCTGGCATCATCAGCATAAATTGATTTTGGAAAATCAGCTAACAGCTTTTGATAAAATTCTTCCGCTTTGCTGAAATTTTTTATTCCATACTGATGAATCTTACCGAGCAAATATACAGCTTTGTCCGCATAAATATTTTTTTCGCCTTCCAAAGAAACACTCTCAAGAACCGAAACAGCTTCTTCATAATTATCAACAGCAGTCATCATTTCACCATAATTTATTGCTGAAATCAAGCGAAGCACAAAAGCCTGCTGATTCTCAGCTAACTTTTTATACTTGACAGCCGCTTCATCAAACTTTTTCTGGTCTGCAAGAAATTCTGCTTGAGCGTAAATTAACAAATTAGACGAATCATTCATCTGCGGGTTCAATAATAAAGTAAGTTCAATTGCATCATTTGCTGAGTTATCCTTTAAATTACCAAGCACTTTTGATAAATTTTTCTTTGCCTCATCAAAATCTCCCTGATAGAAGTTTACTTTTCCCAGCTTAAAAATTGCTTTGCTCTTCTGTTCCTCACTGGCACTAATAAGCTTTAATATTGATGAAAAATCTTTTTCTGCTTCATCAAGATTTCCCTCAATAAGTGCAACGTTCCCTAATTCGAGATAAGCTTCCGCTGAATTTTTAGATAATGGTGCTTCCTTGACGATAACTTCCAAAAGTATTCTTGCATGCTCATAATCATTCAACAGGTAAAATTGAATGACAGCTTTTCTGAGAATACTTTCATATGCTGGCTCTGAATGTTTATAAATATTTATCACCACATCAAATGCGTCCAACACTTCTTCTGTTTTATTAGATTGAAATTTTGTCAGAGGAAAATTAGGCTTCCACAGTGGAAGTGTTTTTTCATAATCCTCAAAAAGCGACGCTTCTAATGAACGTGCATATCCAAGCAATGCCTGCGAATTAACAGGTGAATCAGGATAATCGTCGGTGATCTTTTTGAAAACATCTGCAGCTAACTTGTACTCTTTCTCGGAAAACATTTGCATGGCAAAATTATAAAGCTCTCTTCCCTTGCTTGATTGTGCTTCGTCAATTGATAAATAAATTTCGTAAGCCTTTTGATAATTTTTCTTTTCCGAATAAAGTCTTGCCAGAATGAATGAATAGCTAAGATTATTTTTATCTGCACAATCTTCAATACCTTTAATCATTGCATCCAATGCACCGGGTCTGCTCACGGTTTCAAAAATTTTAGATTCGACAATATTCAGCTGTGTTGGCACATTCGCAAGGATGAGACAGTATTCCTTTGCAGCTTTTTCAAACTGCATTGTTAGTGAATAAAGTCTGGCGAGATCAAATGCATATAATACTTTATCCTCAGAAGCTTGCTTTCCTTTTTCATAGAGATCAATTGCTATTTCAAAAGCTCTTCTTTCCAGAACATAATTCCCGACTACACGGTAGAACACAGGATTAATATTACTGGACTTAAATGGTTGGTTCCAAACCTCTACAGCCTTTTCTTCATTGCCCATTAAGTAATACGTTGAGCCAAGCATTCCGTAAGCTTCAATATCATCGGGCTTTTGCTTTATTCTTTCATCGAGAATATTTACAAGCGCGGCATAATTTTTTAGCTGAGTATATATACGGTAAAGTGCATTTATGTGTTGCGAATTTGCCGGATCTGACTGATACAATTCTTCATAAATCTTTAAGGCAGAATTGTAATCACCGATTTGCTCGTAACTTTGTGCAAGTGAAAATTTCTGCTCGTTACGTTGCTGAGCCTGTAAGGAGAAGACCAGGAATACTGATATTATAATCGCAATTTTCAATTTCATACCGATGCAAAATAAGAATTTATTGCCCGCTTTCAAGGTCAATTTATGGTTTATAATCAAAGCATTTTGGAAATGATCCAAGAACCATCCTTTGAAAATTCAACTCAATCTTAAGCTGTTTTTCAGTATTTTTACCGCTAATGAAAAAGGTTTTTGTACTCGGTTCAACAGGCTCGATTGGTATTAACTGTCTAAATGTTATCAGGAATCTCAGGAATGATTTTGAAGTTTCCGCACTTAGTGTAAACTCTAACACCGAATTGCTTCTTGAACAAATAAAAATTTATAAACCAAAAGTAGCTGTTGTTAGAGATGAAAGAGCCGCAAAAAATATTTTCTCTAAAATTCCGAAAGATTGCGAACTGCTTGTCGGAGAGGATGGCTTAATCAAAGCTGCTGTTGAAGCCGAATACGATATTTTTATGGGAGCGATGGTTGGATTTGCAGGTTTAGCTCCAACTATAGAAGCAGTAAAAAGAGGAAAACGGATTGCACTTGCTAACAAGGAAACTCTTGTTGTTGCCGGTGAAATTGTAACAGATCTCTGCAGAGCAAATGGCTCTGAAATTATTCCGGTCGATTCAGAGCACAGTGCAATTTACCAATGCCTGATCGGTGAAAATTTAAACGAAGTTGAAAAATTAATTCTCACTGCTTCCGGCGGACCTTTTCGCGATAAAGATAAATCGTTCTTTGAAACTGCTACCGTTGATGAAGCACTCAATCATCCCAACTGGAAAATGGGAAGCAAGATCACAATAGATTCAGCGACGATGATGAACAAAGGTCTTGAAGTTATCGAAGCGCACTGGTTATTCGGATTGCCGGCAGATAAGATTGAGGTCGTCATTCATCCGCAGTCAATTATTCATTCGATGGTTCAGTTTGTTGATGGTTCAATAAAAGCACAGCTTGGTTTGCCAGATATGAAGCTGCCAATTCAATATGCGCTCACTTTCCCCGAAAGAGTTCAGAATAATTTTGAAAGAACCAATTT
>JALONF010000224.1 GCA_025455085.1 Ignavibacteriaceae bacterium | reverse complement strand
AGTCTCCCGATATGAGCTCGGAGAGATCCTGTGCTCTTTTGCTGGTTACGATAAAAATCTGCTTCAAAAAATTTCAACGAATGAAATTCCAAATTATCCCAACGTTGAAGATGTGTCTTTGAATACTGAAAAACTTCAAGCACTTGGTTTAAAACCTAGATCAATTGAAGAAAATATTCGCGAAATGATTCGTTATAATTCGTGAATTAGTGGCAAAAATGATAGCCACGAATGCACGAATTAAAATCAAAATCTTAGAAAGATAAATTTTTATGATTAATTAGAAAAATTAGTCAGGTAGGTTACTTGGCTCCAAAACTCTTAACACAATAACACCGGAATGCCGTTTATACTTACTCAAATAATCTGAAAGCGGCTGTTCTGTGATTTGAACTTTTGTATTTTCGGTAGGTGCATGAAGCAGATGAATTTTTCCGTCGTCCATTTTAACCGCTATTCCAATATGACCAATATCCAATCCTTCGACAGTTGTTGTAATTGCAACAAGGTCGCCATTTTTAATTTGATCTTCTTTTGAACTCAAATTTTCTTTTGGAATGAAGTAATAATCCCTGCAACTAATTTCTTTTTCTTGTTTTTTAATTGTGGGAATAAAATCTGGATTTTCATTCAGATGTTTATAACTCTCGGGATGAGTTGACATAAAGTTTAGATTGAATTTTATTTTCTCTCCACCAATTTCTTCCGTAACATCGTCAACAATTCCTTTCTTTACATTATCATAAATCCAATCTGAGAAATAATGCAGCCGGGATGGATACTCATCAATCACTCCATTTCTATAGCGAATAAATTGCAATTCTTTCTGATAATCTTTAAAAGACGATTTACTTTTTTTGATGCATCGCGCAAAAACAAGAGAATTTTCAAGGAAGGTAGTGCAATCCATTCCGGAAAGATTAATTACGAGTTGTTCATTTCCATCTTTTTCTAAACCGTGTGATAGATAATCCGTTCCAATAAAACTTTTACCGATTTCAACAATTATATCACCCATCGGTAGCTCAGCAAGATTTTTATCAACAGCTAATTGAAACTTCGAGTTGCATATTTCAACATCACTTTCAGAAAATATTTGTGAAAGTAAGATCGAAGGATATAAGAAAAAATAAATTATGAGAATGGGACGAATCAATTTTTAATTGTTCATTCTTAATTGGTTAGATAATGTCTTCATCCACAGGAAGTGAAGCAAACTCTTCAATTTGCCGGGCATGTGCAAGATTCTCGAAACGGGCATATTCTTTAACAAACGCAAGCTTAACCATTCCGGTTGGACCATTGCGCTGTTTTCCTACTATCACCTCCGCAACTCCTTCGAGCGACTCACCGTTTTCATCTTTTTCAATTCCATAATATTCTGGTCGGTTGAGGAACATTACAACATCAGCATCCTGTTCAATAGAACCTGATTCTCTCAAATCAGAAAGCTGAGGACGTTTGTCTGATCTTGCTTCCACTGCTCTGTTAAGCTGTGCAAGTGCCATTACCGGAATGTTTAATTCTTTTGCCAATGACTTGAGCGAACGTGATATGTGAGAAATTTCTCTTTCGCGTGATTCAGCTTTTGCAGGACCTGTCATAAGCTGGAGATAATCTATGATAATTAGTCCAATACCTTTTTCAGCTTTCAATCTTCTTGCCTTCGCTCTGATTTCAAGAACGGTTGAAGCTGGAGTATCATCAACATAAATTGGTGCGTCAGTAAGCTTATGAACAGTTTTGCTCAGCTTCGGTCCCTCAGAATGTGGAAGTTTTCCTGTCCGAACAAGATGAGCATTAATTCTGGCTTCGGCACAAATCATCCTGATGATAAGCTGCATCGTTGCCATTTCGAGACTAAAAATTCCAACAGGTACTTTATGATCAATTGCAGCATTGCGTGCTATTGATAATGCCAAGGCTGTTTTACCAATTGAAGGACGTGCAGCAAGAATTATTAAATCTGATTTTTGGAGACCACCAAGAATTTCATCAAGCTCGAAAAATCCTGTCGGCACAGAAAATCTCTGCTGGGTAGTTGAGTGAATTGTTTCGATATATTCCATCGCTTCTCTTACCGCCTTATCCATTCCCTGATAAGATTTTGTAAGATGGCTTTCAGTGATATCAAAGATTTTTTTTTCAGCATCATCCAGAATATCAAATGCATCCGCTGAGCCCTCATAAGCATTCTTTGCTATTTCGTGTGCACTGGTTATAAGGCCTCTAAGAATTTGTTTTTCAAGAATTATTTTTGCGTGGTATTCAATATTTGCTGCTGAAGGTATGTTCTGCGAAAGTTTGCTGAGGTAAACTGCGCCGCCTGCTTCTTCAAGGTTTCCGCGTTTTTTTAATTCTTCATAAAGAGTTACCGTATCAATTGGTTCATCAGAATCGAATAAAGAAATCATTGCTTCAAAAATCAATTTGTGAGCCTTCACATAGAAACTATCAGGACTTAGCATTTCCATTGCTTTCGCAACAGCTTCCTTCTCAATCATCATCGCACCGAGGACAGATGCTTCAATCTCTGGAGCTGCCGGCGGCTTCACATCGGCGGAGTTTGAATTATCAAACCCGTTTCCGTTGTTATTTGATTTTCTTGTCTTTGCCATCTTGCGGAAAAAATATCCCGACTATGTCGGGATTAGTTTAAGTAGTTTTTAATTCCAATCGGAAATTAAAAAGTTTTGTCCAAGAATCAAATCAATAAAAATTCGTTAGTTGAAATTTAGCCTTTTTTCAATTTTTATTCTTGCATTAAATGATAAAAACTTCACTAAATTATTTTTCATTGCACATATACAGAGTCAAGAAGAATGCTGCTATCCGGTTGATTTATTTTAATGTGGTAAATTCCTATCTGACTAAGAACTGTTTTATACTCTTCACCATCCAAATAAACTAAAACTTCAGGACACGCTGCCTGAAAGTTAGGTTAATATCCCCAAACTGTTAATTCTAACACGTTTAATATTTTCTGTTCTTCAAAGTATGAGAATTTATGACATCCATTAGGACCGACAATCCCATAAAATTTAATTTTGTAGCGTATCATTAACGGAGATGGTATCTGGACGGGAAAGGCTATCAATCATAATTTTAAAGTAAGTATAATCGTCTTATGGTTCAGTAGAGCAGGAGTATTGAAGCAATAAAACAGAACCAAATATAAATAACCATAAAGCTTTCATTATTCTACTTCTTCGAAACTGTGTATTTGATAATATTCACTTTCTCCATCGTTATCATTCCGCCTGAATTTGCTTCTTCAAAAATTCTGTTTAACACAGGAATAAATTCTTCAATCTTTTTTTCTTCATCAACAATTTCAATTACCAACGGTAAATCTTCGGAGAGCCGCAGCACTTTGGAAGTGTGAATTCTGCTGGAAGCACCGAATCCCATAATTCCTTTTGTTACAGTTGCACCTGCTAAACCTGCTTTGCGTGCTTCGAGAACAATCTTTTCATAAACGGGAACGTGATTTATTTTATCGGTTTCACCAACGAATATCCGTAATAATTTTGCTTCACCTTCGATATGCATTTTACCCTCCGATAAATAATTTTGATAAAATATACGACAGATAAACAGCAACTGTTGTAAGAACAACGTTCAAAAGAATATTCGCACCGGCAAACAGAAATTCTGAATCCTGGAAAAGCTTCACTGTTTCGTAAGAGAAAGTAGAGAAAGTTGTTAGTCCTCCGCAAAGACCAACCGTGAGGAAAAGTCTCATTTCAGAAGAAATAAATTTTAGTGAATCAAAGTAAAATAAAACCAGACCAATGATGAAACTTCCGATAATGTTTACAGCCAGCGTTCCATAAGGAAATAATGAAGGCGAACTTTTTTGAACAAAGTCAGAAATAAAATATCTGAGAATTCCACCAAGTCCGGAACCAAAAGCAACGATAAGATATAATTTCATACTTAATATATAACTATTAGTTTGAGTTATATAGCAAGTTGTTCATAAAGACTGCGGAACTTTTTCAAATCTTCCCAGCAGTCCTTTTTCCAATGAGGATTGCGAAGCAAGGCAGCAGGATGATATGTAACGATGACTTTGGCACCTTCGTAATCAAAAATACTTTTTCTTAATTCGCCGAGCGATTCTCTTTTCTTTAGCAATCCTTTAGCTGCGGTTAAGCCAAGACATAAA
>JALONF010000223.1 GCA_025455085.1 Ignavibacteriaceae bacterium | reverse complement strand
TTCGAAATGGACTTGGGGTTGAGTAGACAGCGCCACCGCTATACTTAAGTGACCCTATCTTCTTCCCCGTTTCAATATTGAAGCAAAATATTCTTCCTGATAAATCATTAATAAATACAAGATCTTCATAAACTGAAATTGAAGAATTGGTGAAGCTTCCATTAGCCTCAGACTCCCACTTCAAAACTAATGAATCGGAAATGCTGGCAGGTAAATAAAATTCACGTGAAGGATTTTTACCATACATCTGGTAAGGATTTTCATCCAGCTTGGTTGCATATTTAATGACAGACCTGGCACAGCCAGATATTAAAATTAAAACAACCAGCGAAAATATTTTATACTTTAAAAGTCCCATCCGAAAAAGAATTGGTAAAACAAACCATTCTGAAATCTTGTATAATTTTCTTCTATTTTTTTACCCATGTCGTATCGGAGTGTTAGCACGCCGAATAGATTAAACCTGAATCCAAATCCAACTGAACCGATAGTAGAAGTATAATCATCATTCCATGCACCGCCCATATCATAAAATATCGCTCCCCTGATTCCGGGAAAGCCGAGACTAAAAAACGGGAATCGTATTCCGAGCTGATCAATTAAAGGAAATCTGAATTCAAGAGAAGTAAGCCAGATTTTTTCACCTCGTATTCCAAATCTTGGCCAGCCTCTCAGATCCCAGCTACCACCAACATAATACAATCGCGCTTCTTTACCCTCATTGTAAAATATTGCTGCTCTGAATGCCAGAAGCGTGGTTAAAGCAAATCTTTGATAATACCTGTAATCACCTATAATAGAAAAGTAATTCACGTTGCTATATTTGATATCACTTGTGTAACCGAGATAGACTAAAGCCCGTAACCCATCAACAGGACCTGTTGGCCCCCATATAGAATTATCCATTACCCATCCCAGCGTGTTCGTAAATAAAATTGCTTTTCTTTCGATCACTTCCGGGATTACTTCCTTATTAGAATTTCTTAGTGTAGCCGTTGCCTCAAGGCGCTGGAATTTTGAAATGGGATAACTTAAAAGAAAAGAACCACCAAAACTTCTTTCGTAATAATACTGGTCCGGGTCAGCATAATCGTATACAGGTCCACTTAAATGGAAAATTCCATATCCATAATTTACTCTGCCTGCAAAGTTTACTTTTTGAAGTATAACATTAAAACTGTTAAGTATTTCACTTGATACAGTTGCATTGTTATAAATCATGAAAATATACCTGTCATCACCAAGAAGATCACTTAAAGAAAAAATTGCCCCTCCCCTTGTTCCGAAAATTGGATCAGTCGCTACCACACCTTGCGCAAAATCAAGTGAATATTCTTTTTCGTATTCAGCTTTCTTTCTTTCTGAAGGAAGTTCAAGAATATTTGCAAACCAGACATCAAGGGGCGCATCAATTTTCATTTCAAATGAATAGAGAGAATCCTCTTTTGTTTCCATTCTGCTGAATACAAACAAATTAAAACTGTAATTCTCAAATCCTGAAAATGTAATGTAGTTTGAATCAATATAAACCGGATTGAATACGCTTGAAATAAATTCAGAAATTTTATTTACGGTACTGCTGAATTTGCCATCAAGGATTGGGATTTCATAAAGATTTCTGACCCCATTCAAATCAGATGTAAATAAAAGTAAATCTTTTTCAGTTGAGATCACAGGGGCATGACTATTTGCATTTAGGTAACTGACGTATTCTATTTCATAATTATTCAGGTCGATAGAAAACAAATTGTACATACCAGTAAACTTTCCACCTGTTCTGTCAGAAGAAAAAATAACCTGCTGATCAGTTAAACCAAAACAAGGATCCTGATCATTGTAGTAATCATTTGTAATTCTAAATATTCTGTCCTCAATCAGATCATAAATATAGATGTCACTAAATCCCTTCCGGTCAACTGCATTGAACACAATACGTTTTCCATCACTAGAGAATTTTGGAGATGAAATAAAAACAATCTCATTGTCCTGAATTGATTTAACTACTCTTCCTTCAAATACAGAATAAAAATGTATTGCATCACTCCCACCCCTTTTAGTATTGAAAACCAGTAAACCATCTTTTGAGATATCAATTGATGATTGGAATAAATGAAATGATTCAAACTCGGCTGTCTGCTCTCCGCGCAGAACTAATTCGGGATCATCAATAGGCATATACTCTGATGATATTTCTATTCTGTAAAGAGAAGAGTATCCATCTGAATTAGCCAGATAATACAGGAAATGTCTGTTCTGAAATTTGAAATAAACGGGAGTAAAATTAAATCCTTTCTTTGTTACTTTAAGAGAACCAAACTCTGTAGGATAGCTTGATTTCATCAGAGGGTAATATTTTTTTCTCAGCCAATAATTCCATTCAGCATCAATTTGTTCAAAAGATTGTTTGAATGTAGTTTCAAGCACCTGGTTAAAGTTTGAATACATCCAGAAATTGTCAATTAACATTCCGATTCTTTCTTCGCCATATTTTTCTGCAGCAAATTCCAAAAAACTTTGACCCTCTTTATACATCAGGAAACTGCCGTAAATCATATAAATATTATCCAGATTTACAAAGTAGTTGTTAAGGACTGCATCTCTTAAAAGCATTTCAGCCTGGTCATCCCAATCTGTAGAATAAAATTCTGCAAGACCTTCAACAAACCATAGCGGCGGCATTTTGTTGGTAGGAATCCTGTGATCTTTCAAGATTCTATAAACTTTATTTGTCATAAACACGTGCACAATTTCGTGCCTGATAACATGGCGAAAATCCTTCAGAGAACCATTACTTGGAAGTACGACTCTCCCTTTAAGAAATTCAAAAAAACCTCCGACACCCTCAGGAATTAATCCTGGAGTAATGTTTGTCTGTTGAAAGTCTATTGTAGTATTATAAAATATCAGAGGGATTCTGCGAGTTACGAGGTGGTTCATTCTTACTTTCAATTCGGCATAAATTTCTTCAGCATAGCCAGCACCAATTTCAGCAAGATATTCCATTTCTCCATAATAATAAATATCAAAGTGATCGGTGCGGAGAATTTTCCAGTCGAACTCCTCGTAATGAACTTTATTTCTGCCAAAATAAAAGAATTGTGCTAATGTAAAATCACTAACGAGGAATGTTATGAAATAAATGATGAGAACTATTTTTTTTATATTGGAAGAGAGAGCAAGCATAAAACCGGATAAAATTTATGTTTGATGATTTTTACATCCGGAGCGTAAAGTTAAGTAAGTAGCTGTTTCATCCTGTGAATAAAATCAATCTCCGAAGGATCGAATCCACGCAAAACCGACACATAAAAAGATATCCAATCAGCTAAGAAAATCAAATCCATAATTCGTACCTTTTTATTTTCTTCGTTGCTGCTGAGTGTCAAAACGTCAACCTTTTGTTCCGCTAGCATTTCTTTTAAGATGTCAAATCGTTTTTTATTCTGCGGATGAAATTCTTTATCAAATAAATAAATTACTTTCGTATGAAATTGTTTTTCCTTGTAAGATTCCCAGCCGATTATTTCATTGTGGTTCATTTCAGGAAGAAAATGATGGAAGGTATGAAGCTTTGCATTTTCATTTAGCTGACACTTTAACCTGTATCCAGTCGAATCAAGGAACTCAGCCGAGTAGATGACAGGAATAAAACCAACAACTTGCTCGGCAATTTGAACTGCCTGATTATTATCTGTAGAATATTCCTCTCCCCGTTTCTTCCATAAATCAATTATCTGATTCGCAATATTTTTTTCACTGGCAATTCCAAGCTCTTGCATTATTTTTAGTAGTGAGAAAAAGCTCAAGCCAAGCGCATATCTTGGTTGAAATCCACCTTGGATAATAACAACCGGAATTTCATTAGCCGCAGCAATATGGCCAATCTTTCCGCCTGATGTGATAACGATAATTTTCGATTTCTTTTTTAACGCTTGTTCAAAACAAGAAATAGTTTCTTCAGTATTTCCAGAATAAGATGAAATAATAACAAGCGTATTCTCATTTACATGAGAAGGTATATTATAACCTCTCACGACATTGAACGGAACACTCAATTCACCTGACAAATAATCACACAGTAAATCCCCACTGATTGCAGAACCACCCAATCCACAAAAAACGATCGAAGAAAAATTATTTTTTTTAAGTTGAGATAAATCAAATTTATTATCCCATGCA
>JALONF010000222.1 GCA_025455085.1 Ignavibacteriaceae bacterium | reverse complement strand
ACAATCAAAAGTGAAAGAAGTGCATGTTATTATGAACAACCATCCGCAGGGTGATGCTGTTGCAAATGCATTTGAGCTTATTCATCTACTGGAAGAGAAAGATAAAGTTGAAATGCCGCCAACAATAATAAAAGCTTATCCAAGTTTGGAAGAATTATTAGTTAACTAAGACATTGTTTAATTGCTAAACTGCTAAACTGCTAAACTGTTAAATTGTTGAAGAACAATGAATGACTACAAATGACCACTGACTAATGACTATTGACTAACAATGCGCACAATTTTCCACTTAGACCTTGATGCATTCTTCGTTTCAGTTGAAAGGATACTCAATCCTTCGCTGAAAGGAAAACCCGTAATAGTAGGCGGTGATCCGAAATACGGAAGGGGAGTAGTTGCTGCCTGTTCCTATGAAGCAAGAGCATTTGGTCTTCATTCTGCTATGCCGATAAGGACAGCTTACAAACTTTGTCCACATGGAATTTATATTCATGGAAGTCACGGGGAATACTCTCGTTTTTCAAAAGCTGTAAAGAATATACTTCAGCAGTACGCTCCAATTGTTCAACAAGCATCTATTGATGAATTCTATATGGATTTTACAGGATGCAGAATCGTATACGGATCACTCTTTGCATTTGCTTCATTCCTTCAAAAAGAAATTTGGGAAAGATTGTCTCTTCCTTGTTCAATCGGGATAGGCAGCAACAAAACAATCGCAAAAATTGGCTCCGACTGTATGAAGCCTAACGGAATAACTTACATCATTCCCGGAATGGAAAAAGAATTTCTTGCCCCAATGCCTGTTGAAGCAATTCCGGGTGTTGGCAAAGTAACGCTTCAGGACTTTCACTCAAAAGGAATTTACCGGATTGGTGATATCACAAAGCTCCCACAGGATTATTTTGCTGCAGCTTTCGGTAAATATGGAATTGATATTTACAGGAAAGCCTGTGGAGAAGGGAGCGAGTATCTGATTGTCGATAACTATGAGCAAAAAAGTATTTCGCACGAAAGAACATTTGCAGATGTTACAAGCAAACAGTTTCTCGAAGAAAAGCTTTTTAAGCTTACAGGAAAAGTCTGTCAGGAATTAAGAGATATGGATTGGCTTGCTTCTAACGTTCACATAAAATTACGTTACTCAGATTTTAACACATTAACCCGTTCAAGAACTATCAAACCAAGTGATGATGATAAAACTATATTTGATGCAGCATGGAATATGCTAGTGAAAGCACATACCAGAAGAGTTGCTGTGAGATTGATTGGAATCGGTCTTAGCAGGTTTTCAAAATTCTCAGAGCAGCAGGAACTGTTTGAATGGGAAGAAATAAAAAGAAGAAAAATGCTACGTGCAGTTACAAAAATTCGTGATAAGTTTGGATATGAAGCATTGATGTTTGGAACTGTAGATAATGATAAAAAATCACTAACGATGGTAAATCCATTCAGAGTTAAAGGTTAAGTTTAATTTGTGATTAGAAATATTTCCTCCCCCTTTGGAGGAAGAAAAAGGTGGGGGTCTCAACCCGGAGGCCAGTGCATATGCCTTCCACCGAGCAAATGCATATGTATATGATAAACTTCCTGACCGCCGTCGTTACCGCAATTAAAAACTAACCTAAAACCATTTTTATCAATTCCCAAATCTTTTGCCAGCTTATTTGCAGCGTCAAACATTTCACCCAAAAGAACAGCGTGCTCTTTACCTTTAATATCAGTCACTCTCGGAATTTCAATTTTTGGAATGATGAGAATGTGAACAGGAGCCTGTGGTTTGATGTCTTTAAATGCCAGCACATTATCAGATTCAAAGACAATGTCAGCGGGAATTTCTTTATTTATTATTTTGGAAAAAATAGTACTCACATTATTCTCCTTTCTCTATTCCGTATTTTTTCATTTTATTGTAAAGATGACTTCGCTGAATATCCAGCAGCTCAGCGGTTTTGCTTATGTTCCAACTATTTTCGTTTAACTGCTTTAGTATGAACGCACGTTCTGCTTTTTCTTTAAATTCCTGGAAAGAGTTTGATTCTTCGATAATATCATCCATTGTTGCCTGTCCGGGTTTAAGCAGGAACTCAATATCTTTTCTTTCGATCTCTCGTTTGTCAATGATGATAATAATTCTTTCGATAATATTTTTTAACTCCCTTACATTACCACTCCAGCTCATTTCCTGAAGAAGTTTGATTGCGTCTTCAAGAAATTTTACCGGGGGTTTTTTATGCCTGTTGATAATTTCTTTTGAAAATGCTTCTACAAGAATAGGAATATCGTCCTTTCTATCTCTGAGAGGAGGTATATTTATTGGAATAACATTTAAACGATGGTAAAGGTCCTCTCTGAAATTATCTTTTCCGATCTCCTCAAGAAGCTCTTTATTAGTCGCAGAAATTATCCGGACATCAACATCAATTTTTTTACCACCACCTACACGTTCAATCTTCCCATCTTCAATTGCTCTGAGCACTTTAGCCTGTGCCTGCGGACTCATATCACCAACTTCATCAAGAAAGATTGTTCCCTTGTTTGCTAATTCAAATCTGCCAATTCGCTGAGAGACTGCACCAGTGAATGATCCCTTCTCGTGTCCAAATAATTCTGATTCGATAAGTTCATTAGGAATGGCAGCGCAATTGACTTCAATAAAGGGTTTATCTTTTCTTTGACTTTTTCTGTGAATAGCACGAGCCACTAATTCTTTGCCAGTACCATTTTCACCGGTAATTAAAACTCTCGTATCGAGTGGCGCAACTTTATCAATTAGCTCAAGAATATTCTTCATCCCTTTGCTTGAACCTAGAATTTCACCTTCAACTCCAAGTGTTTTCTTGATTTCAATATTTTCAGTGAGAAGTTTTACTTGCTCAACTGCATTACGGACACTGATGAGGAGCTTATCTCTGTCAATTGGCTTTTCAATAAAATCAAATGCTCCGAGCCTTGTTGCTTTAATTGCATTCTCAACACTTCCGTGTGCGGAAATAATAATTACAGAAAGGGAAGGTGTAGTTTCTTTAATTTTTTTCAGAACCTCAAAGCCGCTCATCTCCGGCATTTGAATATCAAGAAGTAAACACGATATCTGTTTTTCTTCTATAATAGTTAGTCCTTTTGTGGCTGATATGGAATAATCTACAAAATAACCCTCGTATTCGAGGATCATTTTTATACTTTCGCAGATTTCCTTTTCGTCATCAATTATAAGTATTGTATTCATAAAATTATTCTAAAATATCTGAGTGATCTTATAGTCATTATTTGAGATGGTAATATTTTTTTATTTGTCTCAAGCATCTCGCCAAAAAGAACCCCATACCAGTTTACATCTACATCTCTGAAATCAACTTCTGACTGAGCTTTAAAATCTTCTTCAAATGCTTCCACAAAATAACCAAATACATCGGCTAATTTCAATATGTTCTCAGCGTAACCAATAAAAGCATTGCCAAAAAAATGAGCAAGCTTATCTTTATCCCCGTAATCATTATCAGGTGAATCATAAAATAATTTGGAGGGAAGGTTCTGATTTTTCAGATTTGAGATTGAGTCGTTGGCCGATATTAACGGATAGTAAAGTCGTACTTTAATTAAGGGAATAACAAGAGGAACTCTTTGGTATGGTATGGTTGTAAATGTTAAAGCGAGTAAAGCTTCGGTATAATCATTTTCATAAAACTCAATTGCTCTTCTGTAAATGGAATCTACTAACGCTAAATCTGAATTTTCTTTTTTTGTTTCAATAAAATAATCTGAGGCAATGAATTCTGATAGATAGTTAACACCTTTTGATAGCCCACTTTGCTGGCAGTAAGCCGATGAGATAAAGTAGATAGTCAAGATCAAGAAATAAAGAGAAAGTTTTTTAAACCTCATTTAGGTTTGAATTACTCCCGGATTAAATCTTGGTATTTCAGGATTGTGATTAGCAGATTCAATTCCCATAGAGATGTATTTCCTTGTTTCAGCGGGGTCAATAATTTCATCTACCCATAATCGTGCAGCAGCGTAATATGGATTGTTCTTTTCATCATAAGCAGCTGCAATTTCATTCAGCAATTTCTGTTTATCTTCCACTGTAACTTTCTTTCCTTCTTTCTCTGCTTGCTTGAGTTTAATATCGAGTAGAACGCTGTGTGCTTGAGAACCTCCCATTACAGAAATTTTTGCATTTG
>JALONF010000221.1 GCA_025455085.1 Ignavibacteriaceae bacterium | reverse complement strand
GCGTTCGTAGTATGGAGCTTCTTCGGTCAACTGACCATATTCATTCCGGAAGTGTGAAGGAATTTCATAAGGTGTATCTGATTCGATTATAAAAACCTTGTTGTTTTTGTAATCATCAAATTTTAATTGATAGGTTGTACCTTTTGGAATGATAAGATAATCCCATTCATCAAATTTTATTTTACCATATTCAGATAGTAGCCAGCCCTTTCCGTGATGAACGAAAACAATTTCGTGCATCTGGCTGTTGCGGTAGAAGATGTCCGTGTCTTCAGTAATGTGAGCTGTGGAAATTATACAGTGATCATTTTTGAGGAATTCATTTCTTGCTGTAAGAATGTTCCCTTTATTTTGTTTTTTATCAGTAATAAAATGATAATATTCAACAGGTGCATCGTTCCAATCATTTGCAGAGCTATCAATACTAACTTCACTTATCTTCTCAACCTGTGGAGGCATGTATAGGTGATATTTATTTGAGTAAATTCCTGAAAATCCTTTTGTGCTGAAAAGCTCTTCCCTGTATAAAGATTTACCATCCTCTTTATAAAAAGTGATATGTCTTTTAGGCGGAACTTCACCGACCTTCACATAAAACGCCATTCAAAACCTCCAAAAAAAATATTTAAATATTACTTTTATTTATCAAGACTACCACGTTGTGCCTGGTCTCTTTCAATTGATTCGAACAGAGCCTGGAAATTACCTTGGCCAAATCCCTGTGCACCTTTTCTTCTCTGGATTATTTCATAAAAAAATGTTGGTCTGTCTCCTATCGGTTTTGTAAAGAGCTGAAGCAAATAACCCTTTCCTTCTATGTCGCAAAGAATTCCATATTTCTTTAGTTCACCAATATCTTCAGTGACTTCAAAACCTCTTTCTTTTAATGTATCATAATATGAATCGGGAACGGAAAGAAACTCCATTCCGTTTTTTCTCATTGCGGCAATAGTTTTAATAATATCATTTGTAATGACAGCAACGTGTTGAATTCCTGATCCAAGGTATTCATCAATGTATTCTTCTATCTGAGATTTCTTTAATCCTTCGTATGGTTCGTTAATTGGATTTTTAATAGCAGGTCCTTCTGTTGAGCGTACAACTTTTGAAAGAAGAGCTGAGTATTGAGTTGAAATATCGCCCGGTCCAAAATCTATGAAAGTTTCAAAGTTCAAACTTTTATTTAAATAGTTTACCCATAAATCCATTTCATTTGTTCTTACATTACCAACAATATGATCGATTGCCTGAAGTCCGGTGTCTTCTGAAACGATATCAATTTTCTGAATTGGTTTTCCGTATCCTGGCTTGAAAATTCCTTTGTAATTATCCCGGTTAACAAAAACAATCTCAGCATCATCATATAATTTCAAAGCAGCTTCTTCAACCCAACCATTTTCATTTTCAGTTCGTACTGGTTCCCAGGCAGGAATAGCTCCGTTCTTTATTGCTCCGTCAAAAGCTTTCCTAACATCTTTAACTTTGAGTGACCATCTTTTTACACCGTCTCCGTGTCTTTCAACAAACTGATGAATCTGATATTGACTTGGATTAATTGCAGATGTAACAACTATACGAAGATTATTTTGCTCAAGATAGTATGAAACTTTTCCTTTGACACCTGTTTCAGGACCTGAATATCCAATTATTTTCATTCCCATTGCTTTTGCATGCCAGTATGCCCACATTTTTGCAGAACCAACATAGAACTCGACATAATCATATCCGAGCAAACCTAATTGTTCTCCCATTTTTTAACTCCTGATAATATTTATTGACGTGTAAAATCTAGTTCAAATTTAAGCGAAATACTCTTCCGAGCAAAGCAAAGATAGAAAGAAATATCCTCTATAAAAACACTTTTTTAAATTGAATCCAAGAGCATAAATACATCTTTGCCTATTCTGTTAGTACTTTCCAGATTTTTAGATTTAAATTCACACACTTTTAGTAAAGGACAAACAGAACAAGAGGGTTTCGCTGGTTTACATATCGCTCTACCAAGCATTATTAAATTCGTATGGAACTGATGAGCTATGCCATCAGGTAAATGATTCTTTATTTGCTTAAAAGTTTTATCCGGTGTTTTCGTTTTAAGTAAACCGATTCTATTTAAAGTTCGGTGAACGTGAGTATCTACCGGACAGATATTTCTATCCAAAGAAAATAATAAGACACAGCTTGCAGTTTTCACTCCAATCCCTTTTACTGAAGTAAGCTCATTCAATATTTCTTCATCACTCATCTTTTTTATGTATTGAAAATTAAGCTTACCGGTCTTCTTCTTTAGCGTTGAAAGAAAATTTTTTATTGATGCAGATTTCTGTTTGCCTAAACCAGCAACTCTTATCACAGATTCTATTTCTTTTCTGGAGACATTACTTAATTCCTCCCAGGATTTATATTTTTTCTTGAGATTACGATAAGCCTGATATGAGTTCTTATCATTAGTGTTTTGAGATAGAATTGTCGCGATTAAAGCGTCAGTTGGATTTGGCAGTTTTTTAGCTCGATATGGAATTCCAAAATGCCTGATTAATAGCCCGTTAATCTTCTTTATTTCTTCTTTCAACATATAATAACTTTTATTGAAGTATCAGTTAAACTTAAATTCAAATATTCAATTAACAAATAATTATCTTTGTAAAGACTAGAACCAATTTTTATCAATTTATTAGGAATATTTAATGGGAACTTTAATGACTAGCATTTCCGGAATCCGGGGTATCGTTGGTGATGGATTAGATCCGGAGACTATAATCAACCACACTAATGCGTATGCAGATTTTATTGGTTCAGGTAAAATAGTAATTGGAAGAGATGCACGAATTACAGGCGAGATGGTTAATCAACTAACCGCAGGAACTTTACTCGCGAAAGGAATTGATGTTATTGATATCGGCATCTGCCCTACTCCAACAGTCCAGTTCAATGTGAAGAAATTAAAAGCACAGGGCGGAATTGCGATTTCAGCGAGTCATAATCCGAATGAGTGGAATGCACTCAAACTATTAAACGGGACCGGTCAGTTCCTTTCTCCTGAAGAATTTGATAAAATGCAAAAGCATATGCTAAAAAGGGAATCGAATTACAAGACCTGGGATAAAATAGGCAAGCGAACTGAATTTAAGCAAGGAATACAAAATCACGTTGATGCAATTCTGGACCTGGGAATTATTTATCTGGATGAAATAAGAAAAAGAAAATTCAAAGTTGTGCTTGATTGTGTTAATGGTGCAGGTGCTTATGTGCTTCCTGAATTCCTTAAAGAATTAGGTTGCCAGGTTGTTGAAATGAATTGTGAAAAAACAGGAATCTTTCCCCGTTTACCTGAGCCGTTACCTGAAAACCTAACTGAGACTATGAAAAAAGTAAAAGAAGCGAAAGCAGATTTAGGAATTGTCGTTGATCCTGATGTTGATCGTCTGGTTTTAATAACCGATAAAGGCGAACCATTCAGTGAAGAGAATACGATTGTTCAGATTGTTCAGTTTGTTCTTTCTAGAAAGAAAGGAAATGTCGTAGTCAATTTATCCACCACTCGTGGAGTTGATGATGTTGCTAAGAATTATGAATGTTCTGTTTTCAGATCGCCAGTTGGTGAGGCAAATGTTGTTAAGAAAATGAAAGAAGTTAATGCTGTAATTGGCGGTGAAGGAAGCGGTGGAGTAATTTTTCCTGAAGTACATTTTGGCAGAGATGCTCTCATCGGTATTGCTTTAACTCTTCAGCATCTAACAGATTACGGAAAATCTTTATCCAATCTAAAAGACGAGTTGCCACAATATTTTATATCAAAAAAGAAAATTGAAGTAACGAAAGACCCTGATGAAGTAATTCAAAAATTAATTGATAAATTTTTCGGACAAAAGATAAATACGGAGGATGGATTAAGGATTGACTTTGAAGATCACTGGGTGCATTTCAGAAAGTCTAACACAGAACCAATTATACGGATAATAGTTGAGGCAAAGGCGGAGGCTGAGGCAAAGGATCTTTCTAACAAATATTTAAAGTTGATAAAGAATTAATTAATTAGTACAGCTTTTCTCTCTTCTGTCAGATGTGTCAAGTAGGTTATAATCAATATTCGAGTTTAGACATTCAGTTTTTATCCGGTTTGTAAATTCAGTCATTGCTTCGCGATACGCCTTTTGAATCTGGTATGGCTGGGTTGTTAGTTCATCCTCAGTTTCCAAATCTTTAAAGATAGCATCTTTACCAAAAGCGAAAGTCCTTTCCATAGGATCGAGAACCTGAAAGACAATCACCTCATTCTTTTTATAACTAAAGTGCTTCAAAGCCTTCAAAACAGAATTCATATCATCAAAGAAATCAGAAATAATAACAACTAATCCTTTTCGTTTAATTTTTTCTGCAGCTTCACTCAAGCTTTCTGCAGTGTTTGTTTTCGCCGAGGCTTGAACATTTGCGAGGTTTTTCAATATTTCCTGAAGATATGCACGTGATGATTTAGGCGGCAGAAATTTATTTATCTTTTCAGAATATAGAGTCAATCCAACTGCATCCTGCTGGTGAATCATTAAATAACTAAGTGCGGCTGCAAGTGTTAAGGAATAATCAAGCTTGGAAATATTATTGCCTGAACTGTAAGCCATTGAGTTGCTTGTATCCAAGAAAACATAGCTTCTAAGATTGGTTTCTTCTTCGTACTGCTTGATAAAATACTTTTCTGTTTTTCCGAAGACTTTCCAATCAACATCCTTGAGATTATCGCCCTGCATATAAGCACGGTGCTCTGAAAACTCAACGCTGAATCCGTGGTAAGGACTTTTATGAAGCCCCACCATAAATCCTTCAACAACTAATCTTGCTTTTAATTCTAGAGAGTTGAGTTTAGATATGAAGGAAGGATCAAGAAAATTTTTGGAGTCCCTTAAAGGCTTGTCCATTACTTTTCTTTTGCCAAATTCTTTTCGAGAATTTCTTCTGGTGACAATCCTAAATTTTCTAATTCCGCCTGTGCAGAAGGAGCCAATTCATTGTCGGGATATTCATTTAAAAATTGTTTATAAGAAATTTCAGCTTCTTTATAATTTTGCAGTTCATTTGCATAGATGAATCCAGCCATAAACAATCCTGATGCAGCATATTCGCTTTTAGGATACTCATCGTGAAGTTTCTTAAAAATCGATATTGCCTTTTCAAGATTTTCTCTTTCCGAAAGAGATTTGATTTGTTTATTCTGATATAGTGATCCAAGCTGGGAGAGTGCTTCGGGTGTCAATTCACTATCGGAGTGGTCGTTAACAAGTTCCTCAAATGCCGTAACGGCTTCAGGGATTTTATCTTCTTTAAGATTTTTTTGTGCTTCATCGAAAAGCTCTTTATCAGATTTCTTTGTCGAGCAGCCGACTATTATAAATAGAAAAAGTAAAGCGATAATTGATTTCATTTTGTTTGACCTTTTGTGATTAAAATCGTCGTAAAATTATAATTTAATCACTCAACAAGCAATGAATGAATTTTTCTTCATTTAGATAAAAACATAAAAAAAGCCAGCCCATATTTCAGAGCCGGCTTATTAAAGAATTACTTAACCAGAATTACTTGGTCAATATCATCTTCTTTACATCTACGAAGTTTGTTCCATCAATTCCTGAAGCTTCGATTCTATACATATAAACACCTGTGTTTAAAGATGTAGCATCGAAAGTAACCTGATGTGAACCTGCAACAAGATTGCCATTCAGAAGAGTTGCAACTTCCTGTCCAAGTACGTTAAATACTGTCATACTTACTTTTGAATCAACAGCAAGTCTAAATGAAATCATTGTGCTTGGGTTGAATGGGTTTGGATAGTTCTGATCTAAGACAAATTCTGCTGGAGCTGGAACATCAATTTCAACTGCATTTGAATACTCAAATGTCCCGTCGAAGTCAACCTGTTTCAGTCTATAGCTGTATGCACCAACATTTACTGATCTGTCAGTATAAGTATAAACCTGAGTTTGAGTTGTAGTTCCGTGACCATCAACGAATGCGATTGTTTCGAATTCACCGCCAGCACTTCTCTGAACTTCAAAGCCCTGGTTGTTGGTTTCTGTAGCTGTAATCCATTGTAATTCAACAACACCAAAATCAGCAGATGCTGTGAAAGAAGTTAATTCAACTGGAACTAACTGACCGCTAAGACGGAAAGCAAAATCAGTGTAAGGAGCTGTACCAACAGCACAGGTAGCAACTCTTGCACCCCAAGTTGCACATGGAGTACCAAAACCGCCGCCCGGATTCTGCCAAGCTGATGGAGAGTTGAAAGGATTATGCTCTGTCCAACCGTACTGTCCACCAACGTTAAAATCTAGATTAGCTTGTATAGAAACCCAATAGGTTCCAGGTGCTAAATTTACTGCTGGTGAAATCGGAATGACGAATGAGCCTGTTGCTAAGCCACCTGAAGGAATTACGTTTAATCTTTGTTCGACTAGAGTGCCCGGTAATGTACCACTATTGTTATAGAAAAATACATTAACGGAAGTAGCAGGACCAGTTCCATTATAGTAAACGCCTAAATTTTCAACCAGATCTATAGCCCAGCCTGGAGCCGGAACAACGAAATCATCTGCTCCCTGGTTATCATATGCATCAAAGGACGCTTCAAAGTTCTGAGAAGTTAAGCTATTTGTCCCTGCACCGGATGTCTGGTCGTAAAGAACAACTGCGTCGCCCTTATAAGTTAACTTAGCTTCACCCTTACCAGAAATTACAGGTAACTCCTGAGCGAAAAGTGAAAATGAAACTAGAACGATAAAGAGAACCGAAAAGAATTTAGGCATAATGCCTCCTCGTATAGTGAATAGATAAGTTATTTAGAAAGTAATTTTAACTTTGTGCTTAAAATATGAATTATTTTTTAAATACAAAATAATTATGAATAAAAAAAGCCAGCCCATATTTCAGAGCCGGCTTATTAAAAGAATGAATTAAACCCGTGATTTTCCGAGTATTCTAAACCAATTTTATTTGGTTAGTATCATCTTCTTTACATCTACGAAATTTGTTCCGTCAATTCCAGTAGCTTCAATTCTATAGAGGTAAACACCTGAATTTAGGGATGAAGCATCAAAATCAACGTTGTGTGCACCTACACCAAGATTTGCATTAACAAGTGTAGCAACTTCCTGACCTAGTACGTCGAATACTTTCAAGCTGACTTTAGAATCAACAGCCAGTCTGAATGCAATCTTTGTGCTTGGGTTGAATGGGTTCGGATAGTTCTGATCCAATGCAAATTCTGCAGGAGCTGGAACATCAACTTCAATTTCATTTGAGTATACAGATGTTCCGTCGAAGTCAATCTGTTTCAGTCTGTAGGTGTAAGAAGCTACATTTACAGATTTATCAGAATATGTATAAACCTGGGTCTCTGTTGTTGTTCCGTGACCTTCAACAAATGCGATCGTTTCGAATTCGCCGCCGGCACTTCTTTGAACTTCAAAACCCTGGTTGTTTGTTTCTGTTGCGGTAATCCATTGTAATTCAACAACACCAAAGTTAGCATTAGCTGTGAATGAAGTTAACTCAACAGGAATAACCCAATCAAGACACAGATCATCAAAAGCGATCCAATTTATGTTGAATGAATTTCCGTTATAAGTGATTAGTATCTGACCGTTCTGTGATCCAGATGCTGGTGTTGTGAAAGTACCTGTTAATGTTATTGGTCCGACACTTGCAGTAGGATCTGTTAGTGTATAAAATGGAATTGAAGTAGCTCCACCATCGTAAGTCATTCCAACTGTAACTACTCCGCTTGGGTCGTCAAACCAATCCAGGTAGAATTTGAATTCGTAGTTCACCAAAGCATTATTCAAGAAATTAGGCATAACAACAGATCTTACTGCAGATACACCTACGAATGATGGTGACCAATTCATATAAAGTTCAGGAGGAGTGCCACCTGCCCAGTTTGAGGCTCCTGCAGACCAGTTTGTAAGACCTAGTGGTCCGATAACTGTCCAGTTACTTAAGTTAGCAAAATTATCACAGAATTCTGATAAGTTAGGATCTACGAGTGTTGAGAATGACCAGGTTGGACCTTGAGTTCCGCAAGTAGCATCTTTACATACAACATACCACTGATATGT
>JALONF010000220.1 GCA_025455085.1 Ignavibacteriaceae bacterium | reverse complement strand
TGAAGACATTATCCGGCTTCTATCAAATCATAAGAAGATCTCTAAGCAGCAGCTTTACACTTACAATATTTTTGTTGTATATGAACTGGGAATTCAGGCGTGAATATATCGCACTTAAACGAAAAAAAAGATTAAGAAAGGGAACTTATCAATAAACCTATTCCCTTTCGTTAAAAGTTAGCAAGTGTCTTTATTTGCCAATTACAAATCGATGCTGCTTGACTTTAAACAAAATTTGTTCATTTTTTAACCAAGTAATTATTCTCTACTCTGAGAGAGTTAGAGTTGCAGAGTTTGGTTGCTGAATAATTTCCTGAAGATTACATCCCGGATACTCTCCCAAAGCAGACCATAAGTCATATTTATGTAAAAAGAATCTCCTGAACGTTACAGGCTTTTTACAATAACATGACAATTGCTTGACAATCACCTGTTAAGAATGTAGTAGTTTTTTTCAGAAGGATTTGAGAAACAATGTTCTTCTGCGGAAAAAACAATTATTAACAAATCAAATACGGAGGTGTACAATGTCACGGTTCTATTTTTACTTAATCTCTTTCTGTTTCATACTCGCATCAAATATTTTTTCGCAAACGGATACCATTACAATTCTCCATGTGAACGATACCCATTCCTGCCTTGCATCACTTGGCCCGCGAAGTACAGCACTTGAAGGAACTCAAGGAGGCATCAGTCGTGCTGCTACTGTGATCGGAATGACAAAGATGACAGAGCAGAATGTTCTTACTCTTCACGGCGGAGATGTTTTTATTGGCGATCTGTTCTTTAACAAATTCTTTGGAGTAGCTGAATTTCAATTGATGGCATCTTTAGGATTTGATGCGATGGCTCTTGGTAATCACGAATTTGATTTAACTCCGGCAATACTGGATACGGCATTGCGAAATTCTTTTCCACCCGGATATGGATTTCCATTCGTTTCATCAAATCTTGTTCTTGATGATCCTCAAGTTCAGCCTCTTAAAGATTACATTTTTCCTTATACAATAAAGCAGTTTGGAAATACTAAAGTTGGAATCTTCAGTCTATTAACTCCCGAGACGAATGTCTTTTCCTTGCCATCTCCTGCAGTTGTTGACACAAGCATCGCAATGACAGCATTAGCAATGATAGATTCATTGACCTCACAGGGATGTAACTTAATCATCTGTCTCTCACATCTTGGAATTTATTATGATCAGGATTTAGCAGCGAACATTCCGGGGATAAATATTATTGTAAGCGCTCATGATCATTTCACAACCGACCAGCCAATAGAAGTTTCTGATCCGCTTGGCGGTACGACCTACATTGTTCAGGCTGATGCTTTTTATAAATGTATTGGAAAAATGAAAATTGCTGTTTCAAGTACAGGGATGGAACTGATTGATTATTCTATTATAGATCTTGATGCAACGATTCCGGAAGAGCCTACTGTAAAAGCTGTTGTTAATGGACTAATCACTGAAATTGAAAATACCTGGGGACCCGTTTATACTCAGCAAATCGGATTGGCAACAGCCTTCTTCGAAGAAGTTGCAACTAATCTCGGAGAAAACGGACCACACGATACTCCAATAGGTAATTTAGTTACAGATGCATATCGCTGGAAAACCGAAACTGAGGTAGCTATCACAGTCGGTGGTTCAACTGCTCAGCCAATTTACGAAGGACCTCTCGTTGCAGCAGATGCATTCAGAGTTGTTGGTTATGGTTTTAATGAAGTTAATGGACTTGGTTTCAGAATTGTAAAATTTAAACTCAGCGGCGCCGATCTGATTGCCGGGCTCGAGTTCGGTGTTTCAATGGCTGAATATAATGATGAATTATTCCCGCAGGTTTCGGGAATGAGCTACTGGTATAATTTAGCCAAACCTCCCTTCTCAAGAATTGAATATGTGGAGGTTGGTGGAGTTCCATTGGATCCTCAGCAAGAATATTCTATTACTGCGAATGAATTCTTGTTAACTGCTTTAAGCAGTATGCTGCCAATAACTATTATCGATCCGTACCTGTATGCTGATTCATCTGAGTTCCAGGTATTAAGCGAGTACATTATTTCTCAGCTGACAATCACACCAATAAACAGAGGAAATATTGTCGCTGGTGTAAAAGGAATTGATGAGGGTGAACTCCCGGAACAATTCAGATTGGAGCAGAACTACCCAAACCCATTTAATCCAAGTACAAAGATCAGTTATCAGTTAACAGTAAGCAGTGATGTTGTTTTGAAAGTTTACGATGTGCTTGGTAACGAAGTAGCAACTCTCGTTGATGAATACAAACCTGCCGGAATTTATGAAATTGAGTTCAACGCATCAGCACTAACAAGCGGAGTTTATTTCTATCAACTTAATGCAGGAGATTTTGTTCAGACTAAAAAAATGATTTTACTTAAATAAAAAATTGACAAAGCCTCCAGATAAGGGAGGCAAATATGTTTAACAATAAATATTTATAGGAGGTTACAATGAAAAAGGGATTTCTATCAATTGTTTTAATTCTTATATGTACAATTGAACTATTCCCTCAAAAAGTGGGTGATGCATATGCATTAAATATTAATAACATCTATATGCCACTAAACAGGAAAGGTGTGCTGGCAGATGTTAATGTTCCACCAAACGGTTCAGAAGGACAATTTGGAGGTCATTCTTTTCTTTTTTCAGGTGGTTTCTTTTTAAGTGGCTTCAGCAATGGAAATTTATGGGCAAACGCTGTTGCTTCAGCATCTCTTGTTGAAGATTATTTACCAGGAAATGTTGACGGAGAATGGAATCCAAACGCTGTCCTTTACAGAGTTGGGAGTGCAGATCCTCCGTTTGGACAAAGCTGGCTTGCTTGGGTAGATGCGGTTTCTCTTGGTGCAGATTTTTATGATGGGGATGGAGATGGTGTTTACAATCCTGTTGATAAAAATGTTAATGGAATCTGGGATCTGGATGAAGATTGCCCTGATATTTTAGGCGATGAAACTCTTTGGTGCGTCTATCATGACGGTCTACCTGTTTTACAACGTCGATGGAATACAACAATAGAAGTTGGTATTGAAGTACGGCAAACTGTATTTGCGTATTCTAGTGTCTCTGAATTACAAAATATAATATTTATAAGATACCGGATTAAGTATGTTGGACTTACGCCATCTGATCCCGATGAGTTGACAGATGTGTATTTTGGTATTTGGGACGACCCCGATATAGGCACTGCTACAAATGATCTTGTTGGCTGTGACACTTTGTTAAATGGTCAGTACACCTACAATTGGTATTCAGATCCAACATACGGTAATAACCCGCCAAGCTTCTTCGTTCGAACTTTATCCGGACCCGTGACATACATTCCCGGAGTTACCTTCATTGATAATAATTTAAATGGAACTTACGATGAAGGAATTGATACGCCAATTGACACAGCTTATGTTCATCGAGGACAAGTTATTGGAGTAAAAACATACCCTGGTGCAGCTAACCAAAATCTTTCATCAGCCATCGGGTATATAAACGGTGATGTAAATCTGCAAGATCCCATTACGAAAGACCAGGCAAGAAACTATATGCTTGGTCTTACCAGACTTGGAGACATAGTTGATCCTTGCATATGGCCATACGGAACAGTACAGGGAGGTGTAGATTGCTCTCAAATTAATCCTATGTTCTGGTATTCGGGTGACAGAGTTAACAATTACGGATGGATAAATAATACGCCCAGAGATCAAAGACAATTAGAGAATGTTGGTCCATTTACTCTTGAGAAAGACAAAGAGTTTGAAATTTTTGTTGCATACGTTGTAGGGCAAAGTACTGATTGGCTGACATCAATTACAGAATCAAAAAATATTTCTGCTGTTGCAGGGGTACTATACAATTCAAACTTTGATACAAATTCTGTTGTTTCAGTTGAGGAAATTTACGGAAGTATTATTCCTGAAGAATATTTTCTCTCACAAAATTATCCTAATCCTTTTAATCCGATTACGACAATAGAATTTTCAATTCCAAAAGCAGGGTCAGTCTCGTTAGTAATCTATGATGTTCTTGGAAATGAAGTGGCAACATTAGTAAACGAAAATCTTCAAGCTGGTACTTATAAAACAGAATTTGACAGTCAATCCGGCGAAGGCCGGAACCTGGTATCTGGTGTGTATTTCTATCAATTGCTTGTCTCGGATTTGCAAAGCAAAGACGGAAAAACAGAAAA
>JALONF010000219.1 GCA_025455085.1 Ignavibacteriaceae bacterium | reverse complement strand
ATTACCATGTGAAGCTAATTTAGAATAACTGGAATTGAATATTAAATACGTCTTTTCAAGTTTACTGTAAAATCCTATTTTAAAGTACAATTTGCCTACAATAAATAAGACATCGCATAGTTCTGCATAATTTTGCATTTTTTCAAAAAACTTCTGTGCTTTGAGTAATGAATTGAATGAATCTTGATATTCACATAACGATAAGTATACTTCTCCAAGATTCGATAGTATTTGTCCTTGGCCTATGTCATTTCCCAAACTTATAAATATACTTTGAGCCTTAAGATAAAATTGAATAGATAATCCGTAGTTTGCCCTATAAAAATAAAATGTACCTAGACTTTGTAGCAATATTCCTTCCTGTTCAAGATTTCCTATAGATTGATTTACTTGGGATGCATTTTTCCAATGCATTTCCGCTTTTTCATAATCCTTCTGAATAGAATAAATATTTCCAATGTTAACCTCTGCACCTGCAACGCGTGCCGGCTGATTCGCTTCAGCAAATTTGTTTTTAGCATTTTGAAAGTTTTCAAGTGCGGAACTCGGATCATTCTTTTGATATATATCTATCATTCCCAACAAATTATAGCAGCGACCTGTTAGCTCTGGTGAGAGGTTTTTCTCTTTTAAAAGAATATTACATTGTTCATTTGCCTCTTCATACATTTTAAGTTCAAAATCTGCATAAGCTAATTCTACTTTTAGCCGTCTTTTTTCTTGCTCATCTTTTATTTTCTTCAGAAGTCCGGCAATTACTTTTTTCCCTGATTGATACTCACCAGCAGCTATAAGCGCGCTTCCCTCAATGCTAAATAATTTGTCATTATACTTTACTTCAGGAATTGCGCTTTTCAATTCCTTGATTGTTTTTAGGGAAGCCTGTACATCACCAAGCTTCAAGTAAACCTCACTTAGCTTAATCTTGAGAGAGTCAATCAATTTATTTTCGAGTGGTAGCTGCAGCAGATGAGTTAGTAATCTCTGCATATATGCAAAAGCTGAATGTTTTTCAGCTTCATTTATTTCGTCTATCGTAATAGTATAGCTTTTACCAAATTCACCTGCTAACTCATATTGTCTTGCCTCTTCAATTCTGTTTAATGATGGAACTTTTTCAGTCAGCTTTTTTGCAATTAGTAAATGCAGCTCTTTTTTATTTTCGATAGAAGCAAATATGTATTTCTTGAGCGCATCAGATGTAAATATAAGTGTCTGCCCGGAAGTATATTTCTGAATGATATTATTCAACTGCAGATTGAAAATAATTTTTTCTGTTTCTTCACGGGATAATCCAAGTAGCAGCGATAAATGATTTGAGTCGATATAAATATTTAAGGCTGAAATAATTTTTATAGTAATCAACTCTCTCTTAGAAAGATTGGCTAATCTTAAATCATAAATAGTGTGATGCGCTTCTGTCAAGGCTGAGAGTTTTTCTTCATCACCGGAAAATGTTATACCTCTTTCAGAGAACTTCATTATTCCGAATAGTAGCAAATCTTTAATAAACGACTTTATATTTCCAGGTACTAAATCAGCATTAGCAGTTATCAATTGCTTTAAATCTTCTCTTGGAAAATCTGAGCTATAACTATCTTCAAGAAAGACTACCATTTCATCTTTGGTAAAAGGTCCTAATGCAATATCCTTAACATTATTGATCCTTGAAGATAAAAAGCTATGTTCAGATGATTCAGTTATAATCAATTTAATGTTATTAACCTGTAACAGGGGGATAATTTCCACAAGTAAATCGCTGGAGAGCGGATCATACAAATTAAAATCGTCAACAAGCAGAATGAATTTGTTTTTTGATGTTAGCAGAGCGATAGTTATACGAAGTTCATCAATAATTTCTTTCTCGCTTTTTCCAAGCAATTTTAAAAAAGTTAGCTTCTCTTCCTCCGAAAGATTCGGGTAAACAGCTTTCGAAAAAATTATTTGTCTGAGTAAGTATCTAATTAATTCCTCGGCCGATTTTCCTCTAACATCAGAAATTATTACTGCATCCGTATTAAGCTCATGCAATTTCAGAAGCAGCGAAGTTTTTCCAACTCCATCAAATCCTTTGATAGCATAAACTTGACTACTGCTTTTATCAGCTAAATATCCGGATAGTATATTAATTACATTATCACGGCACGAATAAACCTTCGCAGGCAAAAATTCTTTAGTTATAGATATATCTAATGAAAAGCTTAAATCCCCGATTATTTCTAATGCTGATTTATACCTTTTTTCAACATCTTTTTCTAATAATTTCTGAACAATATTGATTAACTCCTGTGAAAAATTTTTCGAAGGAGGTAAATCAAGTTTATGTTCAATCGCAGACTTGTAAATGTCCAGCTCATTCTTTGCATCAAAGGGAAATCTGTTATAAATAATCTGATATAGTACAATTCCAAGTGAATAAAAATCAACAGAGTGATTATGGTTTTCTTTTTTCAATAATTCAGGAGCGATATAATATGCAGTTCCTTTTATTTCGTAGTCAGCAGTAGAAGGTGAATACTCTGCAAGACCAAGGTCAATAAGCTTTATCTGCGGGCTTCCATCTTTCAATGAGACAAGAATATTCTCAGGTTTAAGATCGTAATAAATATATTTTGACTGATGAATATAATAGAGCGCCGCACAAATCTGTTTTATAATCTCTTTAAGATTTAATTCATTGTGGATTTTTTTAGATGAAAGAAGCTCTTCCCCTTCAAAGTACTCCATCGTTATAAAAGTTGAGCCGGTTTCAATTCCTTGTTCTCCATCCGTATGAAAAACTGTACCCAGCTCAAAGGCTTCAAGGATAGCAGGATGTTCAAGTTTCTGAAGTGTGAAAAACTCTTTTATAAAAATTTCCTGTTCGTGTTTGTCTTTAATAGGAGGAAGAATTTTTATTGCATATTCCTTTTCGGGAAACTCTATATCCCGGCAAAGATATACCGAACTTCTTCCCTGCCCGAGTTTTTTTATTATTTCGTATCGTGTATTTATCATTGCTTTAATTTTGGATTCAATACTTTGCCAAGCATCTTACCTGAAGAATTAACAGAATAAAGAGTTAATATCAATCCTAATCCCGGGAAAGCGATCAACCACCAGGCTTTGATAATGTACTCCTGTCCTGAACTTATCATTGAACCCCACGATGGATAATCATTACCAGATCCCAATCCAAGATAGCTGAGTGCAGCTTCAGCTAATACTACGTTGCTGAAAAGAAACACAAGGTTAACCAGCACTGGAGCTATGATCACTGGTAATATTTCTCTAATAAGAAGCTGAGATTTATTTAAACCTACCAGTTCAGCAGTTGAAAAAAAATCTTTTTGTTTTATTGAAAGTACTTCGCTCTTTACAATTTTAAACAAACTCATCCAGCCGGAGATCCCTAAAACCACAATAACCGATAGCAGCGAACTACCAAACAAAGCTAAAATTAAAACGATTAGATAAATTACCGGGAATGCTAAGAAGATTTCAGAAAAACGATTAAGCACAATATCCAGTAAACCGCCTTGATAGCCAGCGATAAATCCTAAAAATATCCCGATAATAAAAGACAGCACAATCGCACCTAATCCTACGGTTATAGAAATACGAGTACCATAAATTAGCCGGACAAATAAATCTCTTCCAAACTCATCCGTGCCAAGCAGGAAAAACTTTTCTTTGATATTGGGTTTTCCATCTTTAAAAATCAGTTTTTCAATTTTGATTTCCTTTGATTCATTTTTTTGAAAGTATGTAATGGCTCCTGATATTTTCACACTATCAGCAAAAATAATGTTGTCGTTAAAAGAGGGTTTGATAACTTCTTCCGATTCTTTTCTGAAAATTTCTGCATCTGATAAATTATTTTCTGTATCTGATTTTAACTCAAACTGATAAACCGTACTTAATGGAGGCAGCAATTTCGTAACGGAAAGGTTTTTTGAAAATTCAGGATTCTCATTTGAGATAATTGGCGCAAAAAGAAAAACAAATCCAAGCACTATCAAAAATCCAAATGAAAAACTAATTTTGCTTTCAACAAAGAGTAATTTTTTTCTAAAAAAGAAAACCAAAGGAAGCAATAAAAGAAAAAGTATGGCAGATATGCTTGCATCAATAAAGCTAAAATTCAAAACTGCAATTGCTGCTGATGAATCTTTTGATAATAACCCAATGTAATTAAAGATTAATGAAAGATAACTGATAA
>JALONF010000218.1 GCA_025455085.1 Ignavibacteriaceae bacterium | reverse complement strand
GCTGAAATCAGTTTGAGGCGGTTCATATTTTGAGGCTGATAATCTGTAATTCAAAATTAATTTGGAAAATCCATAATCATCTGAAGCTTTTGCAAGCAATGAGACTCTGTTATCATTTGCAAGATTTGTATTCTGATTCGGTGAGATTAATTCAATAACCGGGAAAGCATCATAAAGAGCTTTTACCTGGTAAGTAATCGGTGCAAGATTGTTATTTCCACTTTCATCTATCAACTGAATCTTATAGCTGTTATCTTTCCTGACAGAAAAATTACCCGAAGCAAATTCTCCATTAACATTTAGATTTACAATTGAAGAATCATAGAATTCAAGTTTGGCTTCTTTAATTTTTTTTGTCGAAGAGATATTAAATGAAACTTTACTTCCAACCAGAGCCTGAACATTCCCATTATCTTTTTGAACAGCTTTTGGAATATTTGAATAAGATGGAGAAGTTATTTCCAGTTCAAGTGTTTTTACAATAGGTCGGTCAATGACAAGTATTTCATAATAATCGCTGTTAAAGCCATCGGCTTCAGCAAAATATTTGAAAGAGCTCTTCACAGAATTCATTTCCATAAAATAATTCCCCGACGAGTCTGGTAATAATTCCTGCTTTTGAAAATCTGCTTCTTCTACTTTACGTATTGCAAGATGAACTGATTTTGGTTTTGATCCTTTTACTCTTACCAAAATTTCCAATCCATCACCTTTAGTTATTTCTTTGTTACCAGGATTTATTTCAAAAATGAATTTTGGTGGAGGGATAAATTCTTGATTAAAATTTAATAGGCGGTATGATGCTTGATTTAATCCGGGGACAAATAAAATTAATATCAAACAGAAAATAGTACTTGCAGCAAAGTAAGGCAGAACCTTTTTTGCTCTCTCAAAATTTATGATGGACTGGAAGTTTAAATTATTCACCCGTTCGTAAATATTTCTGAAAGCGGCATCAACAAGATTTGGTGAATAAAGATTTCTTTTTTCATTTTCCGAAACCAACTGCATCGTGTTGAGCAATTCATCTTTCACTTCCGGAAAATTTGTTCCAACTTTAACGGCTGCATCAAAATAAGTTTCTTTACGGATGCTGCCGATATATTTAAGAAGCGGCTTAACTAAAAAGAAAAAGAGGAGTCCCAATGCAAGCAGAATGAAAAGCACAAACAAAATTGTCCGAACCACGGAGCTGAAGTTTGCTATAAACTCAAGAAAAGAATAAAAAGTGAAGTTTATCAGAACTGCCGCAAGGAAAGCCTGTATTCCAAAAAGAAGGAATTGCAAATAGTCCTTCCTGACGAAACCTTCAAGCTTCTTAAGTAACTCAAGATAATATTTTGATTCACTTCCCATTTGCTATTGTGATAATGCCCAGACTACAATGTTTGTTCCGAACTGCAAAGCTTCTTCTCTTTTTTCAGTTGGATCGTTATGAACAGAAGCATCAGCCCAACCATCACTTGGATTTGATTCGAATGTGTAATAAACAGCTAATCGGTTATTTATAAATATACCGAATCCACGTGGTGCATTTTTATCGTGCTCATGTGTTTTCGGTGGACCGCTTTCAAATTTGTAAAAGGAATGATAGAGTTCGTAACTAAAAGGAATTTCGATAAAGTCATCCTGAGGAAAAACTTTTTTCATTTCACGGCGAACTGCATTATCAAGTCCGTAATCATCATCAATATAAAGAAAGCCACCGTTTTCTAAATATGTTCTTAACCGATACACTTCGTCTTTCGAAAACACAACATTGCCATGTCCGGTCATAAATAAAAATGGATAAGAGAAAATTTCATCCGAGGAAAGATCAACAAACTGATATCGAGCATCTACTTTTATATTTGTGTTCTGCTGTATGAAGTTTAGCAGATTTACTTCTGAAGATGGATCGTTGTACCAATCTCCTCCACCTTGGTACTTTAACCTCGCAATCTGAAATCCATCTTTAGATTGCGCTTGAATACTCAGAGAGCTTAAGACTAAGAATAATATTATTGTAAAGATTTTCATTTAATAAGTAACAGCGATTCAATTGACTGCAAATATAAATTTTAGCAGCCAGAAATACAGCCATTTTAATAGTACCAATAAAAAAGGGCAGCATTTCATCAATACTGCCCTCATTTAAGAGTTAACTAAAATTACTTCAAAAGAAGCATCTTCTTAATCGAAACAAAATCTCCTGCTAGCAACTTATAGAAATATACTCCGCTTGATAGTGATGCTGCATCAAAGTTTACACTGTATCTGCCTGGCTGCTGAGTCTCATTTACCATCACTGCTATCTCTTCTCCAATACTGTTGAAGATTACGAGTTGCACATTTGTTGTCTTTGCTATTGAGTAATTTATCGCTGTAGTTGGATTAAAGGGATTCGGGTAGTTCTGTGTAAGCTCAAATACATCAGGCGTTGATACTTCTACTAATGAAGCTAAATTGTAATAAGTGAAAGTTCCGTTGTAATCAATCTGCTTAATTCTGTAGAAATATGTTCCTGATGAAAGTCCTGCATCAGTGTATGAATATGATCTCAGTTCGGTTGTCGTTCCAAAACCGGGAACAAATCCAACTTCAACCCAGCCTGCTTCTGTCTGACTACGTTCAATCGTAAAACCTGAATTGTTTGTCTCTGTTGCGGTAGTCCAATTCAGCGTAACATTATTACGAGATACATTTGCTGTGAATGAAGTTAACTCTACAGGAATAATTGCTGATAGTTTATCAAAGAATAATTTTTTAGTACCGCTTGCATCCCCTACCCACAAAGCAGCAACATCCGCTCCCGAATAAGGCATTGCCATGATCGAGGTTAAATAGCTTGATGGATAGCCTGGCGGATTTTCACTTATTCTTTCAGAGGGTGAAAATGTAGTAGAACCAAAATTAACGGATTTGTAAAAGAGTATATCCGTATCATTTGTTGGTTGGCCAACCTGTGCACTGTCTGAATAATAAACCAAATCAAACCCTGAAGAACCAGCACCATTATAGAATGTAGCATCAAATCCGTACTCGTATCTATTTGGATTGCCTGCAATTAAAATGGGAGAGTCATAGGTTAGTCCATTGTTGCTGCTTTTTCTTGCCCAGATATCTTTGTCACCATCTCCAAGCGTATAAAATAGCCAGCACTCGCTTTTATTCATCACCGTCTTAAATTCTTGCTTGTAATCATTACCTGTAATAACATCTATAAATGCGATTGAAGCCAGTGTACCAGAACCGGTTTCTCTATAACGTGCTGCTCTCACAACCGAACTTGTTGTATCGAATAAAACAGGACCATAGTAATTTAGCGTTAGTGTATCACCTGAACCGGACATAAAAACTTTAGGCATAGCACCATTACTCGTTACATTGCCTCTTGTAATCCAGTTACGCCCTCCGGTTGTAGAACCGTATCGTATAATTGAGTTATTTGGCAGTGAATCCAGAAAAACATAAAGATTTCCGGTCGATGATGCAACCATGTCATAGGTTCTATAATTACCTACGAAGACACTACCAAAGTTTCCGCTTAAAGGATTCCAGGTATAAATACCCGTTCCTATTTGAAAAGTACAGTAGATTGAATCAAGACCACTTCGGATCATTTTAATCTTCGGATAATACCCCCTATAATTAATTCCCTGCCCAAACAGCGACCAGGTATCTCCACCATCTGTAGAAGTAAGGATGACTAATCCAAGGTTTACGGTAGACAGAGTATCATTTATGGCAACATACAATGTTCCGTTAGACTTCTGAACTCCTGAAAATCCACCAATAGGTTCATTATTAATGATTGCATTATCAATGCCCCAGTCATTATAGTTTAAACTTTTGACTGCATCAGCTACTTTAATCTGCAAATCACCTTGAGAATATATAAGTGCTGAGAAAGAAATGATAAGTAGAAGAAGTTTTTTCACTTTGCCCTCCTAGAGATTTTTTGAATGTGTTTCTAACAAATATTTTTGTCACTGGCAAACAAAATAATTTAAATTGAATATATTATCAACCGGAAGATTTTATTTAATTAGTTTTTTAGTTTCTATTTCGCAACCGTTGAGGATACATTATGGCTAAATTCTGGCTTTTCAAATCGGAACCTGAATTTTCATGGAATGATTTGAAGAAAAGCAAAAACCAGACAACTTTTTGGGATGGAGTACGAAACTACCAGGCAAGAAATTTTCTTCGGGATGAAATTAAGAAAGGTGATGGTGTATTATTTTACCAAAGCAGTACTGATCCATTGGCTGTCGTTGGTTACTGCGAGGTTGTGAAAGATGGTTATCCTGACCATACACAATTCGATTCTAAAAGCGATCACTTTGATCCCAAAGCAAAAAAAGATTCACCAACATGGTTTATGGTTGATATTAAACTTGTGAAAGAATTTAAAAATCCAGTTACGCTTGATGAGATAAAAGCAAATCCAAAATTGAAAAGTATGAAACTCATTCAACGCGGACAGAGATTATCTATTCAGCCTGTTACAAAAGATGAGTGGGGTGAAATTTTGATAATAGGAAGTTAATCAAATTTGTCACACTTCGACAGAGTTAATTGTGAGCTTGTCGAACTGCTCAGTGTGACAGTTAATTACATTTTTTGTGGAGCTGATCGGGATCGAACCGACGACCTGTTCGTTGCGAACGAACCGCTCTCCCAACTGAGCTACAGCCCCGGTTTAAATTCAAATAAATTTTTCCATCAATGTGTGTTCTATTTCACCGAACAACTCATAAGATGGTTCAACCTCTTTGTATCCGTTCTTCTTGTAGAATTCAATTGCACCGTTGCGTGAGTGAATAATAATTCGCGTGGCTCCTTTTGCAATAACAATTTTCTCAAGTTCCTTCAAAACTATCGATCCAATCCCCTTGCCTTCCCATTCCTGCTCAACAGATATTGAACGAATCTGCGCTTCGTTCTCCGATATGAAATGAGCTCTTCCGACTCCAATTGGAATTCCGTCTACTTCACAAACCATGATTGGAAAGTCATCATTTTCAAGATCATCCTGTGCTGTTATTCTCGGCTGATTCCAAGGCGCACGTAAAATTCTCCAACGCAGATCCCTGTATCGCTCGAATTCTTCTTCAGTTTGCGGAGGTCGCACAATCATTAATTATCCAGTAAATTAATCTTCATCAGCACGATTAATAATTGATGGTGGAAGTTGCTTATTTGCTTTCGCACCAAGTTCCTTAATCTTTTCAGCGCGACTTATTAGATTTCCCCTTCCATCAGTCAGTTTATTCATCGCTTTATCGTAATTGTCTTTAATAGAAATCAATCCTTTACCGACTGTAAGCAAATCCTCAACGAAAGCTGTAAACTTATCAAGCATATCTCCGCTTTGCTTGGCTATTTCCACTGCATTCCGATTCTGTTTTTCCTGCCGCCAGATGCTTGAAATCGTTCTTAAGGTTGCAAGTAAAGTTGATGGACTTACAATCACAATATTCATTTCAAACGCATCGTTAAAAATTGATTGATCATTCTGAACTGCAAGTGCAAACGCTGGCTCAACCGGCATAAACATTAAAACAAAATCCAGACTTTCCAGTTGATACAGATTCTGATAACGCAACCAGCGAAACTTTTGAATCTATAACAATACTTTTGTTTTCCGGCAGCTTAATGATTACATCCGGTTGAAATCTTTTTCCTGATTCTGCAGTCAGACTTTCCTGGACAACATATTCTCTTCCTTTAACTAATCCGGATTTTTCAAGAATACTCTCAAGAATAAATTCTCCCCAGTTACCTTGAGTTTTACTTTGCCCTTTTAATGCTTCAGTAAGATTTTTTGCTTCCTGAGTTATCTGCTGATTCATATCCTTCAACATCGAAAGCTGTTCACGAAGCGACGCGTGACCCCGAATACTTTCTTTGTTAGTTTCTTCAACTTTGCTTTGGAATTCAACAATCCTTTCTT
>JALONF010000217.1 GCA_025455085.1 Ignavibacteriaceae bacterium | reverse complement strand
GGAAATTTTTCAAACAAAGAATATAAATTCACAATTAGTAAATAAGCATAAGAATATGGAACCGGAAGTAATTCACGAAAAAGAAAATGAACGATTTGTTATTTACGCTGAAGGTAACGAAGTTTATGTTGAATACACGATGAGGAATAACGTATTAGATTTAAATCACACTTATACTCACCCTGCCTTACGCGGAAAAGGATTAGCGGCTCAGGTAGTCAGAGCCGCTTTTGAATTTGCTAAGGCAAATAATTTGAAGGTTATACCAACTTGCTCTTATGTTCAGGCATTCCTTTCTAAGAATGATGAGTATAAAGAGCTGATCGCTGGCTGACTATTTCAACTTTGCATTAAGAATTATCGTTGGACCGGTGAGAGCTTTAGAAACAGGACAGCCGCCTTTTGTCTGTTCAGCGTGTTTTGCAAATGTTGCAGCATCAATACCTTCCACATCACCCACACAATTAAGCTCAATCTTTGTTATAGTAAATCCGCTGTCAAGTTTTTCAAGGTGAACATTTGCGTCGGTTTTAATTGAGTTAACTTTGAATCCTTCTTTCGATAAGCCATTTGCCAGAGCCATTGAATAACATCCTGCAGCACCAATCAGCTCTTCGGGATTTGTGTTAACACCCGACTCAAATCTTGAACCAAAGTCATAAGATGTATTTTTTAAAAGTCCCGAATCAGAGTTTAACGATCCTTTTCCCTTTAATAAATCGCCTTTCCATTCGGCGTTTGCTCTTCTAATCGGCATATTTTCTCCTTTGATTTATTGTAATAAGTTAAATGAAATTGAATGTGCTAAGTTAACATTATCCGCTCAAAAATCGTTCATATATTTTAGATGGAAAAATGATTTTTAACAAAATCTTTTTAATTACATAAATTGGCATTGAGTATTTTTAAAGAATGAGCAGAATATCCCTGGAGTAACAAAATGCAAAATAAAATTACACACGTGATAAAAAGAAGCGGGGCAATCGTTCCTTTTAATCAGGATAGAATTATTAACGCTATTTACCGTGCAGCTGTGGCAGTCGGGGGCAGAGATAAAGACAAAGCAGAGGGGCTCGCCACGCAGGTCGTTGAATTATTGAATAAAAAGTTCAATGAAAAAACTTGTCCGCATATTGAGGACATTCAGGATATCGTTGAAAAGGTTTTAATTGAAAACGGACACGCAAAAGTTGCAAAAGAATATATTCTGTACCGCGAAGAAGCTGCAAAGAAAAGAGATGAAGAAGGAAGAATTAATTCCAAACTGAATGAAAATATTCCCTGGGCAAAAGTCTGGCGAAATCTGGATTGGGCAGTTGCTCATAATCTGAACACAGTTGAGCTACTTAATGAACGAATTGCAAATGGCGAGTTTGCTCAAATCGTTCACGAATCGGAAGAACTTTATGAGGATGATGTTGAGCTTGCAGCTAAATTAATTATTGAAAGACTTAAAGACCTACGGATGGTTATGATCAGCGGTCCATCTTCGTCTGGAAAGACAAGCACAACAGTTAAGCTAGAACAGAAGCTGATTAAAAAAGGATACAAGTTCAAAGCTCTGAATGTTGACCATTATTTTTTTGATCTTGAATTTCACCCGAAAGATGAATTCGGCGATTATGATTTTGAAACTCCCCAGGCACTTGATCTTCCGTTAATAAATGAACACCTTGTTAAATTGAGTCAAGGCGAAAAAGTCCAAATTCCGAGTTATGATTTCAAAACCGGAACGCGAACGCTAAATGTTACGCCAATGAAACTGGAAAAAGATGAATTACTTTTGATTGACAGCTTACACGGGCTCTATCCAGATTTCAGCAAAGACATTTCTTCTGAAGTAAAATTTAAATTATATCTTGAGCCGTTATTACAAATGAAAGGTCCTGATAACAAATACATCCGCTGGACAGATATCCGTTTAATAAGAAGAATGCTTCGGGATTTTGCTCACCGTGCGTACAATCCAACACAAACACTTGAGCACTGGCATTATGTTCGTTCAAGCGAAATGAGAAATATTATTCCTTACAGTAACAGCGCAAATTTTATCATCAGCAGTGCAATGCCATACGAACTTTGCTTCTATTCTCATAAACTCGGAAAAGATTTTATTGAGTGGGAGAAAAAGTATAAAGGTGATCCTTTGAAGATAGATGCTTATGAAAGAGCAGCACGACTAGCTGAACTGCTCAAGCACATCGCTCCGGTTGAAGATGTCTCCCCTGTTCCTCACGACTCGGTTTTGAGAGAGTTTATCGGCGGCAGCAGTATCGTACATTAACCGACAAACTGTTTCAAATTAGATACTGCAGCGTCTTCAAAGCTGGACGTCCAGGAAAGCTCATAGCTATAAGACCTTTATATATTTTCAAATTTGCAGTTTTCTTAATCTGATTGTAAGGGAACAAAATTTGCTCAAACAAATACAAAGAAATTTAAAAGTAACTATTGCTATGAGTTCTAAAACATCAACAATTTTTCTAATCATTTCAGCAATCGTATTTGCATCAGTAATAATATTACCACAGCAATCTCAATACAATCGTCCCCAATCATCCGGGAACAAAAAAATCAGCAAGCAATATCAATCACATAAATCTACTCTCGGTAAACCAGCTAATGTTACTGTTCACAAAAGAAAAGATTTTACTATTAACCAAAAAGAAAATATTACTAAGAACACCCGGCGCAATGAAAAAAATTATACAGTAAGAAGAGAGAAGTCTAAAATCACCAGATCAGAAAATTATTTTCACATTGATAAATCCGGCAACACGCTGTGGGACGGAAAGCACTGGGATCTGGATGAATACCCCCTTAAAGTTTATGTGAAAGGAACTTCCTCAAAATATTACAAATCAGATTATAAAGATTATGTCAATTACGCATTCAAAGTTTGGCAGAAAGCCGACAACCGGATACAATTCACTTTTACAAATAACAGTCGGGATGCAGATATTCAATTTATTTTCGTTGAAAATCTCGGGAAGAATTACGAAGAAAATTATCTTGGATTGACTGAGTACGATGTGAACAGGCAGAATGAAATTGAGAAATCAGAAATACAAATAAGTCTACTTAAGTTCGGCAGTGAAACGTTAAGCGCGGGAGAAATTAAGGCAACGATTATACATGAGCTTGGTCATGCCTTTGGATTGGGTCATAGCAATAGCGATGCTGATATTATGTATCCTTATATTAGTTCTGATCACTCTTACAAAATGACTTATGACGAACTCTCGCGGGGAGATCGAGAAGCAATCAAAGATGCAATAGATCTGGGTGACGATGAACATTATGTTTTGCGATAAGAGTGATTCCATTTAAACTTAGTTCTTAGGAGAACATACGTTCCAAATTAAGCATTGTGAACAGTAATTTTTTACCAGCCGATTTTCAATACTGGTTGAAAGAAAGCAATTTCGACATTACTTTGGGGTATAAGTTTTGTTGACCATACCAGGAAAGCAATAAACTACTAATTAAAATAAGATGTATGAGAATTGTAATTAATTCAGAAATCAGAACCATCCTTATCACTTTACTTTTAATATTCTTAACTGTTTCCATATATCCTCAAAGAGAAGGCTATACTGATCCGTCCTCCGACAGATATAAAACTGCTAATAAAAAAGATACCCTTATTAATAAAGTTTCTGACTATTACTATCAGATGGATCCATCCGGAAGTAATACCTGGGATGGTTCACATTGGGATGTTGCTGGATTTCCTGTTAAGGTTTATGTGAAAAGCTCCTCATCAAAATATTACAAATCTCTATTTAAAGATTATGTGAACTATGCATTCAGGGTCTGGCAAAAAGCAGATAGCAGGATAAAATATACCTTCACCAATAACAGCGCCGATGCTGATATTGAATTCTCATTCGTTGAGAACCTCGCAAAAATTTACAACAAAAACTATATGGGATTAACTCAGTATTATACAAACAGCAGCAGCCAGATAATTGCGCCTAAAATCCAGATAACCCTGTTAAGGTTTGACGATGTAGTGGTTCCGGATGGAGAAGTTAAAGCCACGATAATTCATGAACTCGGACATGCATTCGGTCTTCCGCATACTGAAAACGAAGAAGATATTATGTTTCCGTATATGATACCCGGCCATTCTCCAAAGCAGTCGTATGATGAATTATCCCGTGGAGATAAAAAGGCAATTAGGAAAGTAATTGATGCGGGAACAAAGAAAAATTATTTGTATGAATAAAAACTCAGCTTAGTCCCCTTTTCTCCAAGTCATGTATATATAAAAATTGAAATTTAACTTTGATTTTAATATTTATAATTTTCAAGTATAAATAATTTTCTTTACTGAAATCTGCGGGAATTGTATATGAAAACAACTATTTCACTGCTCACCTTTTTTATTACTATTACTTTTCTTACATCACTCTTTGCACAGAATGAAAAAAATAAGGGAATCTTCCAGGAAGAGAAAGACGGCTTCTACAAAAATGAAATTGAAAAAAGCATCGATGAATTTAACGAGCCTGAAAAAGAAAAGAAGAAAGAATTTAAACTTGATTTTTCCGGGATGGATCTTCCAAAATCAAAAGACGAGTTTACCAGTTACTGGCATAACGACCCGGTTTCGCAAGGAAGAACTGGAAGCTGCTGGTGTTTTTCAACAACTTCATATTTTGAGTCTGAAGTGTACAGGCTCCATCAGAAAAAAGTAAAACTCTCAGAAATGTATACTGTCTATTGGGAGTACGTTGAAAAAGCAAAGTACTACATTCAACAGCGGGGCGAATCAGCATTTGAAGAAGGATCTGAAGCAAATGCAGTTCCGAGGAT
>JALONF010000216.1 GCA_025455085.1 Ignavibacteriaceae bacterium | reverse complement strand
GGCAGAAAGTTATTCTTTCTTCGTATACCCAAAACTCTTCAAAAGGTTTTCATCGCTACGCCATTTTTTTCTGACCTTCACCCGCAGCTCAAGAAAAACTTCACGCTGTAAAAATTCTTCTATTGATTTTCGTGCAGCTTCACCAAGCTTCTTAATTGCAGCACCACCTTTACCAATAATTATTGCTTTCTGCGAATCTCTTTCAACAACTATTTCCGCACTTATGAAGTGTTTACTTGTTTCCCGTTCTTTGAACTCAATAATTAAAACTTCACAGCTATAGGGAATTTCATCGCGATAAATTTCAAGTATTTTTTCCCGGATAAGTTCAGAAACGAAATATCTTTCACTGGCATCAGTTATTTGATCATCAGGAAAAAGTTTTGGTCCTTCTGGAAGGAAACGAATAATTTCTTCTTTCACCCTCTGAACATTAAAGTTGTGTGCTGCAGAAATTGGAATAACCTCTTCAAATAATTTTTGCGCTTCAAAATGCTTCATCAGATTGGTCACTTTATCCTGGGTTATCAAATCTACTTTATTAAGTATGAGAAGTTTTAGCTTTCTTGATTTTAAAGCAGTTTCTTTTACAAATTCCTGATTCAACAAAATATCAGCCAGAGGGTCTTCCATAACATCAATTATAAGGACTATTATATCGGCATCATCCAAGGATGACTTAACCTCATCCATCATTTTTTCCTGGAGAAGATATGATGGTGAAAGTATGCCGGGTGTATCAAGAAAAATTATCTGATAATTTTCTTCACTTAATATTCCAAGAATCTTTTTACGAGTTGTTTGCGGTTTTGCCGTAATGATTGAGAGTTTTTGTCCAAGCAGAGCGTTTAATAAACTCGATTTACCCGAATTTGGTAAACCGAGAATTGTCACGTATCCGGTTTTGTGATTAGTCATATAAAAAAATTTATTTGATTGAATAAAAGTACAAAAGGAAAGGTTAAATATTAGAGCTGTTGTCCATTACCCAGACTGGTTTTAGCTCTTTTTTGCATTTCGAAAAAGAAATAACCTGAAATGATAATTAAGAAAGAAAATATTGAACCAATAATTGATAATCCCTTCCCGCTGAAAGTATGCTTTAGAGTCTTGACCAAACCATCGCTAAGATTAGTTACTGAAACGAGAACTGACTTGGAATCTCCGATTGAAGATGGCGCCGAAGAAATTATTGCTGAAATTGAAAGGCCCAGAATTACCAAGCACAGCAAAGTTATAAATGTAGCTATTGAAAAGATGAAATATTTTTGCTGCTTCGGAATAGCAAATTTTCTTTTTACAATCTGCATCATTAACGTATCCGTGAAGCCAGGACTCACTTCATCTTCCTTCATAACAAATAACTTTTGGTGAACAAGTTTTAAGGCATTGTACTGTTTCATTAATTCTTCAGAAGCTCGAAGTCCGGATTTTACCTGCTCGGCTTCCTCCCGGCTTAAATCGCCATCAAGATATTTGTTTAATATTTCGTCTGTAATCCGGATCATATAAATTCCTCAGATAACTTACTTTTCAAAAATAAATCACGCAACGTATTGCGAGAACGGTGAAGCATTACTTTAACATTGGAAATGCTTATCCCCATAACATCACTAATTTCTTCAATACTCATTTCATTTAAATAAAACATTGTAATAATTGCTGAATGCCTTTCCGGTAATTTTTTGATAATATCCTGGATAAATTCCTGAATATCTTTTTTTTCAAAATCGTCAGCATTGTGCTCGCTTTGAAGATCAAAATGTTCTTCTACTGAAGACATCTCAGATTCTATTTTACGTTTTTGTGATGACAATTTTGTCAATGCACTATTATATACTATCCTATAAAACCAGGTTGAAAATTTTGCTTCACCTTTAAAGTTAATTAGTGAATTATAAGCTTTCAAAAAACAATCCTGCAAAATTTCTTCAGCATCGAATTCATTTTTCAGCATTCTCTTTAACATCGAAAATGCTTTGTTCTTATATCTATTAATGATAATTGAGTAATCGGAGTCATTGCCTTTCCTAACCGAATCAATTATTTCCTGATCAGAAAGATTTCTCATTCATCTCTTAGACTACATATATGTGATTTAAGTTACACAATGTTAATACTTGTTGAAAAATATGTTCTGAACTTAAGAAAAACAATTATGGGTTTAAAAAGCTTGTGCTCTTTCATGGATGAATGTGTAACCTGTTGAGGATTCTATATGTCTCAACTTATAAACAAAATGAAAGGATAATAAAATGGAAGGCACAATAGCAGTATTTATTCCGATAATAATGTTCTTAATAATCGGTTTAATATCAGTGACAGCAATTTACTACAGGTCCAGAGAAAGACAAATGCTTATTGATAAAGGTCTCTCTGCTGAAGATATGAAGAAATTCTTCGAGCAAAAAAGAGATCCATTCTGGTTACTGAAAGTCGGAATAATTTGTATTTTCTTTGGAATTGGACTGGGTATTGGTTTGATGTCCGGAGCAGAGGAAACACGGGAAGTAGTTACACCAACTTCAATATTTATTTTCACAGGAATTGGTTTCGTTATTGCCAACTTATACGGTAATAAACTAAGACGAAACTATGAATTAGAAAAAAAGGCGGGTAATTAAAGTAATTCAAACCTCGTAGCACAGATCAGTAATCTGTGCTACGAATTTTTTGTTTCTATTCTTGTGCTTCCAGCCATCTCTCAGCATCAATTGAAGCCATACAACCTGAACCTGCAGCAGTAACAGCTTGACGATATTTGCTGTCACTTACATCGCCTGCTGCGAAAACACCTTCTATGTTTGTGTAAGTTGAGCCAGGTTTTACTTTCAAATAACCAACTTCATCCATATCAAGCTGACCTTTGAAGATGGCTGTATTTGGCTGATGACCAATTCCAATAAACAGTCCATCAGATTTTAACTCTTCAGTGGAATGATCACGTGTATCTTCGAGCAAAACACCGGTCATTCTTTTTATTCCATTCTGCTCAACACCAAGAACTTCTTTGATTGTTTTGTTGAGAAGAAATTTGATCTTTGGATTTTTTTGTGCACGGTTTAGCATAATACTGGAAGATCTGAATCCCTCTCTGCGATGAATGATCGTAACTTCATATGCATGATTTGTAAGATAAGTTGCTTCTTCCATTGCAGTATCGCCGCCACCAACAACCAAAACTTTCTGATTCTTGAAAAAGAATCCATCGCATGTTGCACATGCTGAAACACCATAACCCATATATTTCTTTTCGCTTTCCAAACCAAGCAATTTTGCTGAGGCACCTGTAGCAACTATTACGGCATCTGCTGTGTAAACATCATCGTAAGTTTTTAAAACGAAAGGTCTGTGTGAAAAATCAACTTCAGTAATTTCTTTGTAAATACTTTCAGCACCAAATCTGTGAGCCTGCTTCCTCATAATATCCATCAATGCTGGTCCTTGAATTCCATGCTCAAATCCGGGATAGTTCTCAACTTCAGTCGTGATTGTCAATTGTCCACCCGGCTGCATTCCTTCGAATATCACAGGTTTAAGATTTGCTCTTGCATTATAGAGTGCTGCCGTGAATCCCGCCGGACCTGAACCAATTATTATTATCTTATGATGATTATCTGCCATTTCCTATCCTTGAATGAATTATAGTTAAAAATTAATTTCTGAAGATTTGATGGTACAAATTTACAAAAGATTCAGTTTAGACTAGTTGAGAATATCTATAAGTTATTTATCTCTAAGATAAGCAGCATTTCGTTTCAGGCCGCTCAGTTTTGCTCTTTTAATAGGTGAGTTTTTAAATTTCTCTTTGAATTTTTCTTCTGTCATTTCAAGAATATCTGTCAGATTTAATTCCTTATTCTCAGGATGAAAATCTTTTATCATCGTATCAACCGGAAACTTTTGATTCCACGGACAAACATCCTGACAGATATCGCAGCCGAAAAGCCAGTCATCAAACTTTCCTTTAAACTTATCCGATATTTCATTTTTATTTTCGATAGTCAAATAAGAAATACACTTGTTCGCATCAACAACATATTCTTGAACTATCGCTTTGGTTGGACAAGCATCAAGACATGCAGTACAACTTCCACAAAAGTCTGGTATCGGTTCGGAATATTCAAATTCAATATTCGTAATAATGTTTGCAATAAAAAACCAGCTTCCGATTTCACGGTTGATTACATTCGTATGTTTTCCGAGCCAACCAATTCCTGCACGAACAG
>JALONF010000215.1 GCA_025455085.1 Ignavibacteriaceae bacterium | reverse complement strand
ACATTATCAAAAATTAATTCAGAAGTAACAGAAGCTCTCAATGAATGTTTTCCTTTCATTTCAGGTGCTGTAAAACCTTTCATTCCTTTTTCAACAATAAATCCACGAACAGTGCCATCCAGTTTTGCCCAAACAACGGCAACATCCGCGATAGTACCATTTGTAATCCACATCTTTGCACCATTCAGTAAGAATCCTCCATCAGCTCTTTCTGCCTTAGTGACCATTCCAGATGGATTTGAACCGTAATCAGGTTCAGTCAAACCATAGCATCCGATTTTTGTTCCATTAGCTAATTGAGGAAGCCAATAGTCTTTTTGTTCTTCGCTTCCGAATCGAAAGATTGGATACATCACTAAAGAACTTTGAACTGAAACAAAACTTCTTATTCCACTATCCCCTCTTTCCAATTCTTGAGTGATTAATCCGTAGGAAACATAATTTAGTTCAGCACAACCGTATTTCTGAGGTAAGGTATTTCCGAACAATCCAAGTTCTGCCATCTTTGGAACAAGTTGCATAGGAAACGTAGATTCTCTGTTATGTTTTTCTATTATCGAGATTACTTCATCGGATACAAAAACATTATAATAATCTATCCCTGAGTATTTAGTCTTCATTTAACCTTTTCTTCAAAATTATATTACAAAAATTATCAAAAGCAGGTTTGATAAACAATTTGTTTTCAGTAAAAAGATACTGGAGATTGCACTTGCATTAAACTTAATAATAATTCATTTTAACGTATCACTTATGTCAAGATTTTATAATAAATATAAAAATCCCACAGCAGTGCTGATTCTGCTAGGATACCTATTCCTATTTGGATACAATATTGTCCACTACCACAGTTATAATGTAAATTTTGGTTCTGTTCTTGTTTTTGACTTTAAGACTGAGAAAAAAAATAAAAATCATCAATTAGTTGGTTTAGATTTTCAGTGCCCGGTTCATAACACATATTCATCAGTTCATAATTCATTATTGACTGAGAAATTTTCCAATTCAGGATTTCTTTCAGAGATTGAACCTTTAAAGTTTACTACAAATCATTTTTATTTTAATAACCAGTTTTATCCCTCTAACCCACTCAGAGCACCTCCTAGTTTAATCGCCTAAGTCAGATTAAATCTTAATTTTTTTATAAATTTTTTAAAGGAGAATAGTGCCATGCGGAGCGCTTTATTAAGTCTTATTGGTATAATATTATTATCATTTTTTATGATCAGCTGTTCAGATGATGATCCAGTAACCCCACAATCAGATCATTTTGAAGCTGAAGGAATTGTTTTTCTAGAGTCGGGGATAAAAATAGCGGACATTTTCAGAGGAGTGACTACAGATACACTTTTCGCACCTAAGGGTGGACAAACATCCGGGATTGATGTAAAATTTTATAATTCGAACAAAGAAATGATCAATCCTCCAAATTCAGCGGAACAGACTTTATCCTGGGAAATTGATAATCCAAATTTAGTTGGAGTCTGGCAGCACCCCGGCGAAGAAGGCGGATTTGAATTTCACCTCCGCGGTTTAGTTGAAGGTATTACTCAGATGGAGTTTTTTGTAATGCATGAAGGTCATGCCGATTTCCGTTCCGGGAAAATAACTATAAAGGTTGAGTTTGATCCGAATGCGCACGGTGAACCTGTGGGCTTAAAGTTATATGATGAAGGCACAGGAACATTATTAGTAACAGTTAAGGAAGATAGTTCTGTCGTTGGAGCTTTAATTACTGCTGCTGGTGTGACAACTGACCATATTGAGGTTCAATTTTTCGATGAAAACAATGTCGAATTTCAGCCGGATGCAATAGAGCATACAATTAATATTATTTCTGCCAATACAAGCATAGCCTCTATTACTGGATTGGATCCTGCTGAACCTTTTGCATTTAAAGTGCAAGGAGTCTCTGTCGGTAATACAACCCTGACTATTGAGCTTTTGCATAATAGTATAGTAGAAAAAACTTTTTTAAATATTCCTGTGATTGTTCAATAAGTAGAAGAAATTGAAGACTTGCAAATTAACTAAGAGTCGCTCCTGTTTTTCAGGAGTGACTCTAATATTTTTTCTGCTGCTATCATTTCCAATTTTTCCTTCAGGAATTAAGAGTGATATAGGCGGTTTTATAATTGATTCAGAAACATCTAAACCTGTTGCAAATGCAGTAATCCAATTACTTAACACTGACTTTTATACAACGTCCAAAGAGAATGGTTCATTTCAATTTTTATCGATTGAAGAAAACAATTACCTGATTAAAGTTACTCACCTATCTTATCAGGAGAAACTTCTGCAGATTGAATTGGGACAGGATAAAACTCAGAATCTCGTTATCTATTTGGTTCCGCGGGCCATCAATCTTTCTCCTGTTGTCGTTACTGGAGAAGTAAAGCCTACTATATTTGATGAAATCAATGAACTGTCAAATGTACTTAAAGGTAAAGAACTTCAGAGAGATTTAAGTCTTACGCTGGCTTCCACTTTAAAGAACGAAACCGGATTAGCAATGAGATCAATGGGACCTGCACCTGCAAGACCTGTTATAAGAGGACTTGGACAGAATCGTGTTCTTATCAGCGAGGATGGAATCACAACAACCGATCTATCAGCAACTTCACCTGATCATGCTGTAACACTCGAACCATTTACTGTTGATCGTATTGAAGTTGTCAGAGGACCAAAGGTGTTACTGCAGACACCAACAACAATTGGCGGTGTTGTTAATGTTGTTAGAAATGAAATCCCTGTTGAAGTTCACAATCAGATTCATCTGAATCTTGGCGGCTACGCAGAATCTGCAAATGATGGATATCTTGGTTCGATTGTTTCTGAAATTCCAGTTGATCCTTTTGCGTTCAGACTTGAATTGAGTAAAAGAAAAACTGATGATCTTATGACTCCAACAGGAGAACTTGAAAATTCATATTCAGAAAATTTAAACTATAGTGTTGGTACAAGCTTAATAAAAAACTGGGGATTTATTGGTGCATCATTCAGAAATTTTGAGCTGGAGTATGGAGTACCCGGTGGATTTGTTGGTGCCCATCCTAATGGCGTTGATATAGAGCTTTACAGAAGACAACTGAACGTCAAATCACCAATTTATTTTAATGATGATTTCTTTAAAGATCTGGAATCAAATTACAGTTTTGTTTTGTACCGTCACAAAGAATTTGAAAGCAGCGGAAGAATTGGTGCGGAATTTAAAATTACGACTCATCTTGGAAATGTAAATCTGAACCACAACAGTCTTGGATTTTTAAGTGGTGGTACTTTGGGAGTATCATTTGAATTCAGAGAATATGAGGTGGGTGGATTTGTTTTTAATCCACCATCGAACTCATTTAATATTTCCGGGTATTTATTTGAGACGTTCAATTTGAACAGATTTCATTTTGAATTTGGCGGACGACTTAATTACGATAACATAAAACCTCTGGAAGAAAAACCCGATGCAAAAATTGGTTACATAAGAGAAAGGCAATTCAATACATTTTCTCTATCGGTTTCTTCTTTATATGAACTGACCGATATAGTCTTCCTAGGAATTAATTTAAGTAAATCCTCAAGGGTTCCAACAATTGAAGAATTGTTTTCTGAAGGTCCGCACCTTGCAGCTTATTCATATGAAATCGGTAATCCTGATCTGAATGCTGAATCAGGATTTGGCAGTGAATTTTTCATTTATCATAAGTTCGAAAAGCTCTTCTTCAACATAAATGTTTTTTATAACAATCTGAATAACTATATCATCCCACGCAACACCGGAGAAATAAACTACGCTACATTTCTTCCTATCTATGCAACCACAGGAGTCGGTGCTGAATTCTATGGTATCGAAAATCAAATTGACTGGAAGATAAGCGAGTTATTTACTCTCAATAACTCATTTAGTTATACAAGAGGAATATTTAAATCGGGCGGATCGTTACCTCAAATACCACCATTTAAAGGACTGGTAGAATTAATATTCAACTACGAAAACATTACAATAGGCTTCGGAACAGAGTGGGCTGCTAAACAGGATAAAGTTGATCAGTTTGAAGAGCCAACTGCAGGCTATGTAATATTCAACAACTACTTTCAATACATTTTTCAAACAGGTGAAGCAGTTCACACCGTTTCATTAAGTATTGATAATCTATTAAATAAAGAGTACAGAAATCATTTGTCGCGTATAAAATCCATATTACCCGAGGCGGGAATAAACTTCAGAATATCCTACAGACTTTTTATTTAATCTTTGAATTAGCTGGTGCAAGAATTATATTTGTGCCGTTAAAATATTAGCAACGGAGAGATGGCCGAGTGGCTGAAGGCAACGGTTTGCTAAACCGTCGTACTGGGTAAACTGGTACCGAGAGTTCGAATCTCTCTCTCTCCGCACTTGGGGAAGTATTTTATACTTCCCTTTTTTTTACTCTAAATGCTCCCAATTACTCATCCCCGGAACTTTAGTCCTATCAATTATATACCTATTTTTTAATAGTTTAGTTATATAAAAACAAATTGAGTATATACAAATGAAAAATCATTCCGTTGTAAATCCTTTAAGAAAAAATCTGAAAGCATTCTTATATGTCATTTCAGTTTTGTTTTTTATACTAACAAATAATTTAACACTTGCGAAATCGCAAGTCGACAGTATTTCCACTCAGAATAATAAAACTATCTCACATGGTTCCACTGCAGCGGTCAAAATTGATGGTAATATTTTATTCTATGTTCGTGGGATTACATCATTCCCCGCCGAAGAGCGTGCTCAAATTATTGTGGAAAGAATTATTGCACTCGCTGACGATAAATCTTTT
>JALONF010000214.1 GCA_025455085.1 Ignavibacteriaceae bacterium | reverse complement strand
TTGATGCTGCCGACTTCGATTGGATTTCTGATGAAGTAATCACTTTGAACAACCACACCTTCAAGTTCAATTGCTTGTGTGATTAATTCAAAATTAACCTGGGCAGGTTTTCCGGGCATAACGGCAATATCAGTTTTGGTTACACTGTTGTATCCAATAACTGAAGCACGAACCTGGTAAACATTCGGAGGAATGTTGGAAATTGAAAATTCACCTTGCGCATTTGTGGCCGCTCCCAGGTCTGTTCCAATTATTATTACGTTTGCACCAATTAATGGTTCACTTGTTGATTTATCTATAACCTTGCCATACACAGCGCCTGTTGCGTCCTGTGCGTAGGATGAAATTACAGTTAATAAACTCATTACCGCCAGATAAAAATATTTCATAAAATTCATTCTATTTGTAAAAATTTATCTATTTAACAATTACAAACATATTAAAGTTCTGTTGTAGTATGAGATTCCTGTTATTAGTTGCAATTATTCTTTATAATTGAGATATGCAATTTTGAAAAGATGTGTATTCAGAATTCTGCAAGAATCATTTTAAATGAAAAAAACAACTGATTTAAATATTGACGAATTCTTAAATAATTTTTCAGGAATATTTTACTGGAGAGCCGATTCTGATATCTCTTCTATTAAATATTCTAATAATGTTTCATTTGTTACTGGTTATAAAAGTTCTGAGATTGAAAAACTTGAATATGGCTGGCTTTCTCTGATTATTAAAGAGGATTTACCATCGTATCGAAAAAAACTGGATGAGTTTGAAAAGAATCCTGATCTGGAAATAATTAAGCTGGATTACAGGATTGCAAAAAAAGATGGAAGCATTGTTCAACTGTCCGAAAGAATTAGGGTTTTACGTGGAAGTAATAGTAACATTTTAAACAGATTCGGATTGATATTTGATATTACTGATTATGCGGAAGTAATTGAAGATCTAAAAGCAAAGAAAGAGCAGCTTGAACTTCTTAATTCATCTAAAGATAGTTTTATTTCAGTCCTCTCACACGATTTGCGTGCACCATTTACGAGTATCCTTGGCTTTTCTGAAATTATTCTGAATGAAAATATGCTGCCGGAAAAAGATAAAGCTGAATATGTTAAGTTTATTTATGACTCTTCAAATAATCAATTACAACTTGTTAATCATTTATTTGACTGGTCGCAGATTCAAACGGGTAGAGTAAAAACTGAAATGCAGAGATTGCACGGTCAAAGTATTGCATACAATTGCGTATCATATCTTACCGGTCAGGCAATGCGGAAGAACATTCATATCAGTGTTAAGATACCAGATTCGTTTTATATTGATGCAGATGAGAGACTTATTACCAAAGTATTTATGAATCTTATAAGTAATGCTATTAAATATTCTTTTGAGAACGAATCAGTGGAAATATCGGCGAATATTTATAATAATGATTTAATTGAATTTGTTGTAAAGGATAAAGGTGCTGGAATTTCTGAAGTGAACCAGGAAAAAATTTTCAATATTGCTAAACTTTTTTCTACTGAAGGAACTAAAGGTGAGAAAGGAAGCGGACTTGGACTTATGCTTGCAAAACAGATTGTTGAAAAACACGGCGGAGAGATGTGGTTTTTTTCAGCAGAAGGAAAAGGCAGTGAGTTCCATTTTACTCTTCCTGCTGCTACAAGTTATATCTTGCTTGTATTTGATGATACAAAGAAGTTGGATGAACTGGAGTCGGGACTCAGTAAGGATTACCCAACTCTTCAAGTGCTCAAAGCAGAAAATGCATTTGAAGCGCTTGAAATAATATCTGCCAAGTTTCCCTCTCTGGTTATCATTGAACACAATCTGCCTTTGATGGATGGTTTGCAGCTAATAAGTGCAGTTAGAGAGAAACATAAGCATATCAGAATACCGTTCATAGTTTTTCTCGATTCAGTTTCCGAAATGTTAATCAGATCATATCAGGATTTTAATGTAAAAATATTGAAACAGAAGCCATCACTTAATGAACAGCTCAAAGATAAAATAGAATCGTTACTTTATAATTGATTGCATATTTTTGTGAATAAAATTAATAAAAGATAAGAGCCACCATTAAAAATTTGAGAATCTTTACATTTGATAAACCAAGCAGAACTAAATACTCTTTCAAAAAATGATAAGATAGATCATTTCCTGCTTATCAGAAGAATTGACTTACGTAGCACAAAAAGCGGAAGCGACTTTCTTTCAACCGAACTTGGGGACAAATCAGCATCTCTGAATGCAAATATCTGGGAGGGGTTCGCTGAGCTTGCCGCAAGAGGAAAAGTTGGCGATCTTGTGAAGGTTGCCGGAACTGTTGAAGAATATCAGGGATCATTACAAATCAGAGTATCGTCGATTAGACTTGCACGGGAATCTGATGGTGTAAGTCCAAGAGACTTTTTACCTGTATCGAAACGTAATCTAGAAGAGATGAAAAAGGAATTCAATCAGAAATTGAAAAGCATTTCTGATAAACACCTGAAAAAACTTTTACCAAATACATTTAGTGATGAAAGGTTCGAAAAATTCTCTCTTGCCCCGGCTGGCAAATCCTGGCATCATGCTTACATTCACGGGTTACTCGAACATACGCTGGAAATAATTAGCATCTGTGAGCTGATGTGCGAATTTCATTCTGACCTGAACAGAGATCTTCTTATATCAGGGGCGATGCTTCACGATATTGGTAAGATTGAAGAACTGAGTTACGATTCCGCATTTGAATACACTGACAAAGGTAAACTTGTTGGACATATTGTGATCGCATCAAATTTAGTTCGTGATGAAATTAAAAAGATAGCTGATTTTCCTGTAGAGTTGGAAAATAATCTTATACATCTGATTTTAAGTCATCAGGGAAAACTGGAACACGCATCACCGGTTGTTCCAAAAACTGCAGAAGCGATTGCACTGTATCAGGCAGATGAGTTAAGCGCAAAAGTAAATGCGTATAAAAATGCTGTTGATTCAGAGTTAAAAGCAGATTCTAACTGGACCAGGTTCATTCCACTTGCAGATACTGATCTTCATAAATTTAATTTAAGTGATTCATCTGAAAAGAACACAAAAAAATCTTTGTTCGATTAATCAAAGGAGAGATATGAGAACATTTACATTTTGTCTTGTACTTCTTTTTTCTGCTATACTTAACGGCAGTCTTTTTCCACAGACTGTTGAAGGCTTAATACAGGAAGGAGATAAATACAATACCGAATTCAATCATCAAAAATCTTTAGAGTCATATCAGAAAGCAGATAAGCTTTCTCCTGCTAATTGGGATATATTGTGGAGGATAAGCAGAGCGATTGTTGATATCGCTAACAAAATGCCTGAAGGAAATGATCAGCAGAAGGATGCAAAGCTTAAGAAGTATGAACAGTCATTTACATACGCAGATAGTGCTGTTAAACTTGCACCGGATCAATCTGTTACCTATTTAAGAAGAGCAATCGTAAACGGAAGAATAGCTTTATTTCAAGGAGTCTTTTCTGCAATCGGAACGGTTGACGATGTAAAGTCAGATAGTGAAAGAGCTATTCAACTAAACAATGGTGGAAACTATGTCCAGGCACTTTCACATTATGTGTTGGGAAGAACGCATGCTAAAGTTTGTGAAAAGTCTTATTTGATAAGGCTGCCGCTTGGTTTAGGCTGGGGTGATATGGAAGTTGCAATACGAGAACTTCAAAATGCTGTCAAGCTCAAACCAAACTTCCGAATGTTTCACCTTGAACTTGCAAAAGCTTATATCGAAGAAGATGAATATAAGCTTGCCAAGGAAAATCTTCTTCTAGTTGAAAAAGCTCCTTTCGTTTTAGAAGATGATAATGAATATTTGAAAGAGGCAAAACAGCTTTTAAAAGAAGTAAATAAAGAGCTTGAGTGATTTATCATATTCATAATTTTATTTTTGTTATTTGTTGATTGGTAAATGGTTCTTGTCACATAGTTACTAGTTTTTTTTATATGGTTTTTCACAGAAAAGTTATTGAACTATAAGCAAAAACTAACTGAATATAACCAAAACAAACAAACTAACGACTAAACATTTTTCGTCACTGACAAGGCGTCTCTGCTGAGAGCGGAATACCAACCTTCAGAGGCAAAGAAGGATTATGGAATAAGTTTAAACCAGAAGAGTTGGCAAACTTTGATGCGTTTATAAGAAATCCCGAACTTGTCTGGGAATGGTATAATTACAGAAGAAAAATTGTTCATGAAGCCAAACCGAATGCAGCCCACCTTACAGTTGCAGAAATGCAAAACCACTTCGAAGATGTAACTGTCGTGACTCAAAATGTTGATAACCTTCACAGGAGATCGAAAAGAATTTTTGTATTAGCTGTAAGAAAAATCACGACGAAGATTTAGATTTCTCTCACGGTGTTCCTAAATGTGACTGCGGTGGTCTGATTCGTCCTGGTGTAGTTTGGTTTGGTGAATTTCTTCCCGAGGATCAGTTTCGGGGAGGTGAACTTGCTGCAATGAAAGCGGACGTATTCTTTGTTGTTGGAACTTCTGCTGTTGTTTATCCGGCGGCTGGTTTGGTTTATACAGCCAAAGCCAGTGGTGCAACAATCGTGGAAGTAAATCTGGAAGAAACGGAGATATCCTCATCAGTGAATTATTCTTACTTCGGCAGGGCGGGAGAAATTCTTCCGAAGATATTTGAAGAATATAAATTGAAAGCCAATTCTTGATTTAGTTTCGCTTCTGCAGTCCAACAATTTTACAAAGACGCTGTAATTCTTTTTTCTCATCTTTACTCAATATCTCAAAATGCTTTTTAATGGATTTGGATATGTGAGGGAGTGTTTCCAGAATTTTATTCTTTCCTTTTGAGGTGAGATGAATGATGAATTGGCGTTTGTCTGTCTCTCCTCTTTTTCTCTGAACTAGCTCACGTCTCTCAAGATTATTAATCACCATTGTAATATTGCCGCCGCTTTTTAGAATTTTTTTGCCGATCTCTTTATGCTTCATCGGTCCGAGATGCAGGAGAGCATCCAATACTCCAAACTGACTTTCTGTTAATCCATATTCACTCAGCTCCAAATTAATTTTTGAACTCAATGACTCGGCCGAACGGATTAATTTAATGTAGCTGTTTAATGCCTCCGTCGTTTTTTTTGATCCCTTGAATTGACTGCCCATTTGACAAGTACTATTTCTTTTTATCCGGTGTGATCAAACTTAGTGCTGCTGTAAAAATAACTGCGCCGATGATTGTCCATAAAATATAATATGTGGAGCTACGAATCGTTATCACAAACGGATCGGGCAATTGTAATTCACGCGACAGCCACGAACCAATCATTGCTCCAATAAATCCAACCACAATCGAAATTATGCAGCCACCCCGGCTGAAACCTGATAGTGAACGTGCAATTGAGCCTGCAATTCCGGCAATAATCAGAGAAATAAGAATGTCTATCATTTTACATCAATATTTATTATATAATTCCTAACGCAAACTAAATTTTATCGAACTAAGAATCAATTATATTTGTTGTTAGAAGTGAAACCAGAATCGATTAACAACATCCTAACCTGAAAGATAGACAGTAGATTATTGAATGGATAGAAGAAAATTTTTAAGAAGCAGTGCAATCGCAGCAGCGGGATCGTTGATTCTGCCTCCTAAAATTATTAGTAGGATGAGTACTTCTCCATCAGTTGCAGATATGATTGTTCCCTCATCGAGACCTAAATTAGAAAAATGGAAAGATGATGAGATTAATATTGCCTGGATTGGTCATGCCACAGTTCTTATTAATTTTTTCGGAAAATATATTCTAACAGATCCGGTCTTCTTTGAAGCAGTAGGGGTTTATATTGAAGGTTTCATTCTAGGACCGGAAAGGGCCAGCCTCCCGGCATTGATGCTTGAAGATATTCCTAAACCAGATATCGTTTTGCTTTCGCACGCACATATGGATCATATGGATTACAAAACACTGAAGGCCTTAACAGAAAAATATCCCCATGAACTTGATTGTATTGTCGCCTACAACACTAAAGATGTTATTGAAGATTTAAAATGGAAATCAATAAACGTTGTTGATTGGGATGAAAGAATCAGTTTAAACGGAATCAAC
>JALONF010000213.1 GCA_025455085.1 Ignavibacteriaceae bacterium | reverse complement strand
TGTAGCGCCCGGAGCGAAATACATGAAGTAAGGCTTATCCGGTGTCATTGCCTTTTGAAACTTCATCCATGCTACGGCCTGATTGGTCATATCATTCATAAAGTGATAATTGGGGTCATCAGGCAATTCAACCGGGTGTATGCCGTCATAAATAAAAGGCGCCCACTGATTGGTTTCTCCGCCAATAAAACCATAAAACTTATCAAAGCCCTGACGGGTTGGCCAACGGTCGAATGGACCGGAAACACTGGTTTCCCAGACAGCCGTTTCATGCCATTTGCCAAATGCACCGGTACTATAGCCATTAAGGCGAAGCATTTCTGCTAATGGCGCGACTTCACCAGGAATTTCTCCTGTGCCGCCGGGCAAACCTGTTGCCATTTCAGTAATGAATCCCATGTTGTTCACCTGATGGTTGCGTCCGCTTTTTATGGCAGCACGCGTGGGAGAACACACAGCTGTAGTGTGGAAGTTATTATAATAAATACCTTCAGTAGCAATACGGTCAAATGTTGGAGTACTCACCGGTCCGCCAAAGGCACTGGTTCCGGCAAAACCAAGATCATCGAGCAGTACCAATATTACGTTGGGTGCGCCTTCAGGTGCTTTAACCTCGACACGTTCCGGAGCTTCTACATTACGAACATCCAATTCAGTAGTCGTTTGGCGAGGGGGTGTTTTGATCGGGAGAACTGTTCTGTCCAGTTCGCCACTGCTTGTTTTATCTCCTTCCTCCTTATTTGTACAGGATTGAAGTATTGAAATGCCGGGAAGCAGGAATAAGATCAACACAATTAAGTATTTAAATCTTTTCACAAGAGGAAGTAGATTTCTATTAAGCATAGTCTCTCCTAATTAAGATTATAAAATGTCAAGAAAGAATTTTATTAATTCTTTAACAACTAGTCATTTATCGTTGAAGTTTAAATATTTAAACTCGGCTTATAACTTACTAATTCAATTCATTCATCACCTAACACTTTTGCGTTGATTTAAATAAAATATTTATCCTTCAACCTTTTCAACATTTACAACTTCATACATATTTTTTCCATCTTTCTCAATCGGTTGATAGTAAACCTCTCCGATTTTAACATATGTTACATCACCGATTTTAACTTCTTCACCGCCTTCTGGTAAGTTTTCTACAACACTACCAGCAGTTGGAGGAACGACTGTGTATCCGCTATCACTTTTTTCGTAAAAAGTTCCGCCATAGTAATAATTATTTGTAGTTTCATTTATTACTATTGTCTGTGTGCCGGTGGGAAGAGTTTCAACTGTTGCTCCGTTCGGTGCCTGCACAACAGTATAACCGCTGCCACTTTCCTGATAATAAACTCCTTCATCGTAATGATACTGTTGATTATCTATTGATATAATTATTGCGGTAACCGCTAAAGCAGCGACAAAAAATCCCCACGGATGATATGCCGGGCCCCAGTAAAATGGATGATACGGATGATAATGATATGGATGAAAAGCGTAGTAATGATATCCACCAAATGCATAGGGCGGTCTTGGATAAACTGCAACAGGACGTCGAACATAAACATCCCTATCAATATTAATATCTCTGTCAATATTTACGTCTCTGCTATTGTCTATGTTAATATTATTTCTGTCTCTGTTAACATCATTCCTATTGTCACTTACATTATCTCTGTTCCTGTCAACATTATTCATATTGTCACTAACGCGTGCATCTTTGTCATTTGTGTTAACGTTAGTTTTATTTTTCGTATCCATCGTACTTGTTTTGTTCGTCGGTGCTTTAGTTGTCTTATCTCTGCTGGTAGATTTTTGATATCCGCCGTTTATTGATTTGTTTTGCTGTGTGTTTTGTCTGGAAATATTTTGACTGCTTCTTGTGTTACCTGAGCTATGTTTCATTCTTTGAGCTTCTGCTGAGAAGGGAAGAATAAATAGTAATGCGACAAAATAAATAATACAGACTGAATTTACTTTTACTGTTTTCATAATTACCTCTTACAAATATTATTCTTAAAAATTATTTTACTTTGCAATCAGTCTTAGTTTATTTGCACCAGCGGGCGGTGTAAACTCAAAGACTGCATTTGGTAAATCCGGATTTAATACCCAATCTGAATATGTAGCTTCATACTGTGTATTTGGGATTTTATCGTTATAGGATACTATCAATTTCACAGGCAGGAAAAACGCATCATCAGAAATCCAGATTTGTGTAATTATATCGCTGTTCTTTGCAACAATATGGAAGCAGTCTTTATCTCCAATTTTACTTTTACCTATAAATTTTATTTGATCGTTATGTTCTATCAAATCATCAGTAAAAGATGGATAGAAGAAATCAGCTGCAGGAAATTCTATTCCATAAGTTTTGTTTACCGTATCTATTGTTGCAATTGTTGTTGAAGGTGCTTCGATTAGCGCATAATTATGTTCAGAATATGAATAGTATGCAAGCTGTTTCCCGTTATACCAGAATCCGCTGTGACCTTTATCTCCGTTGGAATTGATCAACATTTTATCCGGACCTAAAAAATATACCTGGTGAACTATAAAATATTTTATTAAACCTATTTCGTCACCGGGTTGGTCAAAAGATGTACTTACTGAGAAACTGCAGGACTGCAAATCGCCGATAACTTCACCCATCCTATCCAGAAGTAATATGGCTGCTGCATCATAGTCTGATTCCTGAGCAATCATTTGAAAGTTTATCAAAAAAAATAATACAGTTAAAAGTGTTAGTATTTTCATATTTACCTCAAATATTTTTAAAGTTATATAAAATTTTCTGTTCGATAATATAGACTATTAAATAATAGATCACAGCCGCTAATTTTCCTGTTTGCTATTTAAATACCTGATGGAATCATTTAATTAGAATGCTTCCTCAATTCCAAAATAAATCCCCGTAGAGCCATTACTACCAATTCCAAAATCTACTCTTACATTTACTTTTTGGTCTTTATTAAATAAGTAACGTAATCCTGCTCCATAACTAAACTGAAATTCATCAATTCTTAACTTATCCGGAGAACTGGCTACACCACCAATTCCACCAAAAAGCACATAACCAAAACGCCACCAGAAATACTGACGATATTCAAGCTGAAAAGTATAGTATACGTTATCACGATATCTGCCGAAATAATAACCTCTCATTCTGTTCTGTCCTCCAAGCGCAGGAACTTTATAAAATGGAATACTGCCTCCTGCGGAATTGAAATAAGCCTGACCAGCGAGTATATGATCTTTACTGAATGAGCTGTAATGTCTTATATCCAGCTCGAACATATAAAAATTAAAATCACCAATTGGATAAGACAAAAATTTAAGTGATGAATATTTTCCTTCATTCGGGAAGAACAAATTATCGCGAGAATCCCAGACTGCCTGAACTCCTATACCAACAGAACTTCCACCGTTGCTTCCGACAACTGAATTGTTTACAAGTTCCTGGTTTGTCTGTTTATCAACCATTTCAGTATAATTAAAATCAAGTATCAGACCTGTTCTGTCACTTGTGAACCAGTAAGATGGTATTTGCAGAAATAAAGTGGCTGTATAAACACGGGAGGTATAGTTTTCATCTCCAACATCGGTTGAGGTTGGCCCTATACCGTAAAACCTATCTACAAAATAACCATAGCTTAATGGTAGATTTATAAACAAGTTATTATCAAGAAAATAGAAAGTTGGGTCTAATGTGATCTTGTATTGTTTCTTCGTTGAATAATATCCACCAAGCACCAACTTCGAAGGCAGAGTTACTGGTGATTGGGAAGTATAGAATATCAAAATTCCACCAGCCCCAAATGCCAATTCTGTTTCAGGGGTATAATAAATGTATGGATAGGCATTTAGTGAAAGTTCTCTTTTCACAGTAGTATCGGCTGAATTTTCATTTGGTTCCTCAACCTGTGAGTAAATAAAACTCAATGTTGATAAATTAAAAATGAAAATTATAATCAGCACATGATGAATACTGTGTGGGAATAAAAGGTTCATCCTCAATTTTATCTTTCATAAGATTGTTCTTCATATCAAACGATTTTTCGTAGACCGTAGTTTATCCGATTATTTTTCCTTTCATTTTTTAGTCGCATAAATCTAAAGATCTACCGGTTGTAACAGAGTCACAACCGGTGAAAAAACCACTTAGTAATTAGCAAGCCATTTTAACAAAGAATGAAATTGAAAGAATTTTTCTAACTCTTTCCATACTATTCATTTTATTAAAGTTTGAATATATAAGCCAG
>JALONF010000212.1 GCA_025455085.1 Ignavibacteriaceae bacterium | reverse complement strand
GTTGTAGCTGAATGGCGAGACCCCGAAACTCTCTACAAAGATCATCTGGATAATGCGGTAACAGATGTAATGTTAGAACAAGCGGACAGTGGAAAAGTTTTAACTTATGATTGGTACACACTACCAATCGGAAGAGTAATGAAACTCTACAGCGTAATTTTAAATTCATTTGGTGCAGAAGGTCCTATTCCTGAAGGTATGAGCGCAGAAGCAGCATTAAAGAATATTAGTTATTCAGAAACACATGATGAGATTAAAGCAAGGCTAACAGTTCTGGCAAATCAATTTAAAGACGAGAAGAGTTATACTCCCCCCTACTGGGAGCTTGTTAATTTAGCAAGACAAGCCCGCGATGAAATAAATAATAAAAATATATAAGAAGTAATCTAATCAGGCGTTTGCTTTGAACTCTTCCAGCGCTTCGTCTTTTTCCTCCCGTTCAAAAGGAAGTTCGATTGTAAAGCAAGTGCCCGGATAATCTTTTTTGGCCATGCGTGAAGGGCTTTCAGCTTTGATTACTCCGCCATGCCGCTCCACAATTCTTTTCACAACAGAAAGTCCCAATCCTGATCCTTCCGCAATAATTTTTTTTACATTAGCTGCACGGTAAAAGTCCTTGAATATTTTTGGGAGTTCATTCTCCGGTATTCCTACGCCATCATCACAAACTTCAATAGTAAGATTGTTAGTACTGCTGTTAATTGTTACTTCAACATTGCCGCCATCAATTCCATATTTAATTGAGTTGCCAACAAGATTTGAGAATGCAATATCCAGCAGAAATTTGTCGCCCTTAATTTTTTCTTTTTTTTCTCTAACATCAAATAAGCTTAGCTTAATCAGATGAGCATCTGCAGATACCTTTCTTCTCTTGACCACACCAGAGACAATTTCATTAATATCTATCTCTTCTTCATCAAACTGATCGTAAAGAGTAAGCTTGGAAACGTTCAGCACATCATTAATCATCTGGATGCCTTCATCGGTTCTGTTTTTTGCGCGTACCAGCTTTTCTTCAATTGTTTCGTCAATTGGTCCAAGAAATTTCTGAAGTATTATATCAATGTAGGAGGCAACAGCAACAACCGGAGTTTTGATTTCGTGAACGATGCCCATAATATATTTTTGCTTTTCTTTCTCGGCGGCATTAATCTTTTTCATCGAATCTACAAGGTCCTTCTCACGTTTATAAAGCTGACGTGCCATTCCGTTCGCAAGATACACACTCACGAATGACATAAAAGCAAAGGTAAACAGAAAAGCACCAGCATAATTAAGATTGTTATAAAGAGTAGAGCTCAGGAATCCTTCTATTGAATGATGTTCTATTAAATGATGATACTCGAGAGTAATAAGTGATGCAAAAGCAATTACAAAAACGGCAGCCATTGTATAAACTAATTTCCCCGGAAGAATCAGGCTTCCGATAATCACAAGAAAGACAAACTGCATATATAATGGCGACTCGATTCCACCTGTATAATAAATCAGCATAAACAAGGCAATTAAATCGAGAAGCATTTGAAGCAGCGACAGATAAAGTGGATTAAACCTTGCAACATCAAATTTCACAAACTTTCTGAGACGATGCAATAAAACATTGTAAATAAGTATTGAGAGGATAATTATTACTCCGGCGGTAATCTGTGTATCAGAGTAATTTATTCTGAAGACTGTTGTTGTAAGCAAGAGGAAAACGCCAAGTAATGCTACGATACCATATCGCAATTTAATAAACCAGAGGTTTCTTCTGCGTATTGCTTCCCAGAATTCCTTTTGTTCACGTGCCCAATCAGGCACCATGCTCATCATCAGTTTATTGAACAATAATTTTTCTTTCTAATTTTTTTCGATTACTTAGAGAGTTTTATATTGTCACACTGAGCCCTTCGATTAACTCGGGGCAAGCTCTGTCGAAGTGTGAACTTGCTGAAAAAGTGTCAGTCTTCGACGAGCTCAGACTGACACTTTAATTATCATTATCTAACTATTTTTTTGCTTATGCAATATACTTACCACGTTTTACGTAGTGAGTATGAAGAAGTTTGTGCGACAGGTGTCCGCAAGGTCCGTCTGTTAAGAACTCATCATATATTTCAACAACGTGACGATTCTCATGAGACTTTCTTACAGGTAATGAACTATCCTCATCGTAAATTGCTTTTGCTCTGAGTTTACGGATTTCCGGTGTTGTCGGAATCGGCTGACCACCACCGCCAATACATCCACCGGGGCAAGCCATAAATTCAATGAAGTGGCATTCACTGAATTTACCACCGGCTTTAATATCGTCCATTACTTTCTTTGCGTTCGCTGTGCCATGAACAACTGCAATCTTTAAAGTTGCACCTTTCAGCCAGTTCCAATCAGGAACAAGATGAGCAATAAGTTTTGGTACCGGACCTACTTCAGTAATCGGGAGTTCCGCATATCTAATTCCTTCGAATCCTCTAACCGGGGTTATGTCGGCATTAGCAAAAATATTTTCGACTTTTTTCCCGGTTATGAATTCAATTACTGTTCTCAATGCAGCTTCCATTACGCCGCCGGTTGCGCCAAATATTAATCCTGCACCGGAAGCTTCACCAAACGGATCGTCGAAATGTGACTTTGGCATGAAATGTGACTTTGGCATTTCGGGTAAATAGATTCCCGCTTCTTTAATCATCTGTGCAAGTTCTCTTGTTGTCAAACCATAATCAACATCTTTAAATCCTGAATCTACCATTTCAGGTCTATTGCACTCAAACTTCTTTGCTGAACAAGGCATTACCGCAACAGAAATTATATCCTTTGGATCGATTCCTTTTTTCTTTGCATAGAACGTTTTGATGAGTGCACCAAACATCTGCTGCGGTGATTTTGCTGTGCTGAGATTGTCGACATACTCGGGATAAAAATGCTCGAGATATTTTACCCATCCCGGTGAGCAAGAAGTAAATTGAGGAAGAGCAACTTGCTCTTTTTTAACAAGTGCATTATATAATCTTGCTATTAGTTCGGTTCCTTCTTCAAAGATTGTGAGATCTGCCGTGAAGTTTGTATCGAAGACAACATCAAAGCCAATTCTTCTTAATGCAGTATTCATTTCTCCGGTCAGTGAAGTTCCCGGCTCCATTCCAAATTCTTCACATATTGCTGCTCTTGGTGATGGTGCTGTTTGAATTACAACATGCTTTTTGGGATCATCTATAGCAGACCATATTTCATCTCGTGGATCATTAGCACGAAGCGCTCCCGTTGGACAGCGGTTTATACATTGGCCGCAGTTTATACAAATAACTTCTGCTAATGGTTTATCCCAGAAAGTTCCAATGTGAGTGTTGTGTCCTCTGTCAATTGCTTCGAGTACTCCAACTTCCTGGAGATCAATACAGGTTCTTACACAGCGTTTGCACAGAACACATTTATCCATATCTCTGACAACAGAATACGAAGAATTATCAACTTCATATCTTGGTGTTTGAATATGACCAAAGTTATAATGATCAACGCCGTATTCTTTTGCTAGTGACTGTAATTCACAGTTATTATTTCTAAAGCAGGAATAACATTCACCGTAATGTTCACTAAGTAAAAGATCAAGAACATGCTTTCTTGCTCTTCTTACTGCATTAGAGGTTGTTCTAATTTTTAAAGGGGCTGTTATCGGAAAAGCACACGATGCTTGGAGTGTTCTCATTCCTTCAACCTCAACAACACAGATACGGCAAACACCGGCAACACACAAATCTTCGTGATGACAAAGTGTCGGAATATGAATCTGGTTCTGTCTGCATGCTTCAAGAATTGTTGTGCCCAGAGGAACGGTAAATTTCTTTTCATTTATTTCGATTGATACAGATCCGCCGATGTATTCAGGATTTTCCGGTTTTTCAATTACCAGCGGTTTCTGGCTTACCGGGGCCCTTAGTGTTTTCTTATTTTCCATTTCTTCCTCCGTTAGCAGCATTAAAAATTTCGTCTTTGAAGTTATCAAGTATTGATATGAACGGATTTGGGCTTGACTGTCCTAATCCGCATTTGGAAGCAAGCTGCATTGTTCTGCCGAGATCTTTTAATTTATTTATATGAGCGAAAGTGTATTCACCTTTCTCTATCATTTCAACGCCTTCTAGCAGCTTAACGTTTCCCATTCTGCAAGGAGTACACTGTCCGCAGGACTCATCAACAAAAAATTCCATGAAGTTTTTCAGCACATGAAGCATATCTCTGCTCTCATTAAATACCATAACTGATCCGCCGGTTGCAACATCTTCATAAGCCATTGTTCTATTAAATTGAGACTTTGGTACGCAATGGCCTGAGGCTCCGCCAATCTGAACTGCTTTTGTATTCTTTGCGCCAACAATTTCAAGCAGCTCTGAAATTTTTATTCCCCACGGCAGTTCATATACTCCCGGCTTTTCACAATCACCGGATACAGAAAATAATTTTGAACCTGATGATTTGTCTGTTCCGAATTTTGCGAACCAGCTTCCGCCTTTCATAACTATGTGACTTACTGCTGCAAGTGTTTCAACGTTATTAACCGATGTTGGTCTTCCAAGATAGCCTGTGTTGATAGGATATGGAGGTCTGTTGCGTGGTTCACCACGATGACCTTCGAGCGATTCAATTAACGCTGTCTCTTCGCCGCATACATATGCACCGGATCCAAGAAATACTTCAATTTCGAAGCTGAAATCTTTTTTGCCTAAAATATTTTTACCGAGAAGGTTGTCTTTCCTCATAACTTCAAGGTAATCTTCAAGCGGTTTTAAGAGATACTCATATTCGCCGCGCAGATAAACAATTCCTTTTTGTGCGCCGATTGTATATCCGCCAACGACCATTCCATCAAATACTAATTCGGGATATTCCATTAAAAGAACTCTGTCCTTAAATGTTCCCGGTTCACCTTCGTCAGCATTACATACAAGAAATTTTTCGTTCGACTTTGCCGCCGCAGTCAACATCCATTTTGTTGATGTTGGAAATCCTGCACCGCCTCTTCCTTTTAATTTTGAATCTTTCAATTCAAACAGGATATCTTCGCGGGTCATTGATAATGCTTTTGTAATTGCATCTCCTCTTTTGTATTCAGAGAAGATAACAGGACCAGTTCTTTTCTTTTTTATTGTTTCCATAATCACTTCACCTTTCCAAGAAGTTCAACTGCTTTTTCGGGAGTAAGCTGAAGGAAAACCTGGTCGTTGATTGCCATTGCCGGACCCATATCACATAAACCGAGACAGTTAGCATATTCAACAGTGAACTTGTTGTCCTTTGTTGTTCCGCCCATTTCAATTCCGAGTTCACGCTCTATCGCTTTTACTAGTCCGCTTTTACCTTTCATATCGCAGGAAATTGTCTGGCAGATGCGAACTAAGTTTCTTCCTTTAGGATTTGAATTAAGAAATGCAAAGAAAGAAATAACGCTGAACACTTCAACAGGATGAATGTTTAAAAGTCTTGCAACTTCCTGCTGTGCAAATTCAGAAATGTGTCTGTGTTTCTTCTGAATTTCGTGAAGTATCATCAGCAAAGCTGAGCGGTCATTTCCGTATTTATTTACGTAGCTCTCTATTTCTTCGGAGAGAGCATTTTTTTCAACTACTAACATTTGCTCACTCCTTATAATGTAAATGTAAAAGTTTTTCTACCTTGTCAATCAAAGTGTCAGGTGAAATTGGTTTTTCGATGAACTCATCTACCGGAACCATTTCGCCAGCTGCAAATTCAAGTCCCAGTGCTTTTGACACTGATGTGTACATAATGATCGGTATCTCAAATTTTTCTTTTCTGAATTTCTGTGCGAGGAAGAAACCGTCATCCGGTTCATTCATCATTACATCAAGAATGATGAGATCGGGTTTTTTCTCTTTAACGATTTTATATCCGTCATCCGGATTGTCTGCGGTGATCACTTCGTATCCTTTTGCCGAAAGCACGAGACTACTGGCATCAAGAATATCATGATCATCGTCAATTACTGCTATAAGTGCCATAATATTGCCCCATTGTTAATAATTGTGTTCAATTTTAAGCTACTGCGGATACGCATATTAAATGCCATATTGAGTCAAAATTCAGTATTGCTTTAAATCATTTAAAGCGATTTTATGAGTTATATCAGATTGTATTTTCTTAATTGTTGGAAGGTTTTTTTCTCAAAAGAGAAAAGTATTTGCAACAAAATTATTTGGCATTTATGAAGTATTAATAATTATGAAATTAGGAGTTATTGCTAAGTTGCATATCAACAGATAAGATTCTTTTAAACTAAACGGGGTAATCAGGTAATAGCCTGTGAAAGAAAAAGTACGATACACCTTTATTGATTTGCTTCGCGGGTGGGCAATCATACTTATGATTGAACCGCACGTGTTCAACACTTTCCTGCTTCCGGACTTAAAGCAAACAGGATGGTTTAGTATTGTAACTTTTATAAACGGATTAATCGCACCTGCATTTCTTTTTGTTTCCGGTTTTGTATTCGAGATTTCTTCCGGCAGCAAGCTGGGAGATATGCGTAAGTTCAAACTTCCATTCTGGAAAAAGCTCTGGAGAATTATTTCAATCATACTGATCGGTTATGCACTTCATCTTCCGTACAAGTCACTTTCGAAAATTATTAACAAAGCAACTCCGGAACAGCTTCAGAGTTTTTATGCTGTTGATGTGCTTCAGTGCATTGGCGTTGGTCTGCTTGTGTTGTTTGCTTTAAGATTAATTATACGGTCAGACAAAATTTATCATTATACTTTAATCGGATTGACGATACTTGCAACAGCGATCTCTCCAATTTTCTGGAAAACTGATTGATCTCTCCAATTTTCTGGAAAACTGATTTTACACATTTTCTTCATCCTGTTCTTGCGAATTATCTGAACAGGTTGAACGGTTCACTCTTTCCTGTTTTCCCGTGGTTAAATTTTATTCTTGTTGGTGCAATCTTTTCAAAATACTTTCTAAATGCAGCAGCGAATAACAAAGAATCAAAATTTATTAAGGCAGCAACCGTCACCGGAATAATTATGCTGCTTTCCGGTCACTTGTTTTATTCGGGCTTGTTCCCCGGTTCTCTCACTTCAATTCTTCCCAACCCAGTATTTTTTATTGAACGTCTTGGTTACGTTTTAGTTTTTGCATCACTTTGCTGGTATTATACAAGATGGAGAAACGTATCTAAATCATTTGTACTCGATGCAAGCCGTGAGTCACTTTTAATTTATTGGTTACATCTGGTTGTGATTTACAGTGCAACCTGGGGAAAGAAAAATCTAGTTGATATTATTGGTCAAACTCTAAATGTTTGGGAAAGCATTATTGCAACTTTAGTGCTGATGATATTAATGATTCTGGCAGCAAAAGTTTGGGGCTGGACAAAAATGAAATTCCCGAATTACGCTACCAAAGCCGCGTGGGGAGTCGTTGGGGTGTTGTTTATGATTCTTCTTGTTAGTTAAATTGTTGTAATGTGAGACTCACCTTTGAGGTGAGTCTCACTTGACTAAAGTTATTTGAGCATCAGCATCTTCTTTACCGAAACGTATTCACCAGCTTGTAGTTGATACAAATAAACTCCACTTGCTAACCTTGATGCGTCGAAGTTAATTTCGTGATATCCTGATTCCATTTCCTTATCCACCAATGTTTCAACCAACTGACCGAGTGAGTTATAAATATTTATCTTCACTCTGCTGTCAACCGGCAAAGCAAATTTAATAGTTGTCGCTGGATTGAATGGGTTGGGATAATTCTGGTAAAGCGTAAAACTTT
>JALONF010000211.1 GCA_025455085.1 Ignavibacteriaceae bacterium | reverse complement strand
AGAAGTTATTGAAAAAGAAAAACCTGATACTGTCTGCGTTGAGCTTGATGATAAAAGACTTAAAGCACTATCAGAGAAAAACCGTTGGGAAAATCTTGATCTACGACAAGTAATTAAAAATAAGCAGCTAAGTACACTAATGGTAAACTTAGTACTTTCATCCTATCAGAAAAAACTTGGTGAAAAACTCGGTGTTACTCCCGGGACAGAATTGTTGGAAGCAGTTCAAACTGCAAATGAAAACAAAATTACCGTTGAACTTTGCGATAGGGAAGTCCGTGTTACTTTAAGACGCGCCTGGCATTCAATGAACTTATGGCAGAAAAGTAAATTTCTATCCGGAGGTCTTGCAGGTCTGTTTGAAAAACAAGAGTTGACGGAAGAAAAACTTGCAGAACTTCGCAGCAAAGATGTTTTATCTGAAATGATGGATGAAATTGGTAAAGCAATGCCGGTCTTAAAAAAAATCATCATTGATGAACGCGATCAGTACATAGCTCAGAAGATGAAAGAAAGCAGTGGCAAAAAAATAGTCTCAGTTGTTGGCGCAGGTCATGTAAATGGTATTGTGAAAATTTTAGATAGTAACGACGATATAGATCTAAAGAGTATAGAAATAATTCCTGAACCTTCTTTAGCAAACAAATTATTGGGTTGGAGTATTCCAGTAATAATTATTGCTTCAATATTTTATATTGGATTCAGCCAGGGAATCTCCCAGGCTGGCAGCAATGCTCTCTTCTGGATTCTGGCCTGCGGAATTCCGAGTGCAATTGGTTCGTTACTTTCTGCTGCTCATCCTGTAACAATCATCGCATCATTTGTTTCAGCTCCGATTACAAGTCTATCACCATTAATTGGCGTCGGTTATGTTGCAGCATTTGTTCAGGCATATATGCAGCCGCCAATTGTAAAAGAGTTTCAGGAAGTTTCGAAAGATTTTAGAAAAGTCAGCAAGTGGTGGAGAAATCGTCTGCTCAAAGTATTCCTCGTATTTATACTATCAAGCATTGGTGGAGTTATCGGTACTTCGGTGGGATTTTTTGAAATTGTAAGGAACGTATTTAACTGATGGATATAAAAAAAGTCCGGCAACTGCCGGACTTCAATATTAAATAAGATATGTAAAAACTAGCCAAGGTAGGCTTTTAGTCTACCGCTTCTCTTCGAATGTCTTAAGTTCCTCAGAGCTTTTTCTTTTATTTGTCTTACTCTTTCGCGTGTAAGATTGAATCTTTCGCCAATCTCTTCGAGTGTTGCAGAATGGTCTCCTTCAATTCCGAAATAAAGTTTGATCACTTCTGCTTCTCTTTCTGTAAGAGTTGAAAGTACATTCTGAACTTCTTTTTTCAGAGATTCTTTCATTAGCTCTTTATCCGGTAATGGCTGCTCGTCATTAGGAAGAACGTCAATCAGGCTGTTCTTATTTTCATCACCTGTTTTCAGTGGGGCATCCATTGAAACGTGACGACCTGAAATCTGAAGTGCATATGCAACTTCATCAGCAGTCATATCAAGAATTTTGGCAAGCTCATCTGTAGTTGGTTTTCTTTCAAACTCCTGCTCAAGATCTCTGTAAGCTTTGCTGATCTTTGTCAGGTTACCGACACGGTTCAGTGGCAAACGAACAACTCTTGACTGATCTGCAATTGCCTGCATAATTGACTGTCTTACCCACCACACTGCATAAGAGATAAATTTAAACCCACGAGTTTCATCAAATCGCTGGGCAGCTTTTATCAAACCAATGTTTCCCTCGTTGATTAAATCACCAAGAGAAAGTCCCTGGTTCTGAAACTGCTTTGCAACTGAAACTACAAATCTTAGGTTAGCTTTGATTAACTTTTCCTGAGCGAGCATATCGCCCTTCTTAATCTGAATAGCTAATTCAATCTCCATATTAGGAGTTAAAAGGTCAACCTTGCCAATTTCCTGCAAGTATTGATCGAGTGATTTACTTTCGCGATTTGTAAACTGCTTTGTTATCTTCAAGCTAATCGCTCTCCTATTTTATTAAAAGGTTTGGTGAATAGAAATATTTGAGGTAATTAACGGTTAATTATTTAAACTCCGTTAATTTCAAGGGCACAAATATAATACTGTAATAAGATGAAAGGAAGAGTAAAAAGTTCCCTAGATCACAAATTTTTCTTCAGATAGAGGGAAAACTACGTTTTTATAACCTTTTTGAAGGATTTTTTCTTTTAAGGGTAACGCCTGTTCTTCTTCACCGTGGACAAGGAATATGTTTTTTAATTTTTTTGTTGGATTTAGACGTAGGTAGTCAATTAGCTCATTTTGGTCAGCGTGCCCGCTGAAATAGTCCATAGTTTTAATTTGGCACCGAACGGAATGCTCTTCTCCCAGAATATTAACTTTTTCCATTCCATCCATAATTTTTCTAGCCAAAGTATGTTCGGCGGCATAACCGACAAACAGAACCAGGTTTTTTGGATTGCCAATATTATTTGCGAGATGATGAAGGATTCGTCCACCCTCAGCCATTCCGGATGCCGAAATAATTATGATCGGATCTTTTATATCATTCAGCTCTTTGGATTGTTCAACAGTCGAAATGTATTTGAGTCTTCCAAAACCGAAGGGATCAGCACCACTTTCCAGAAAAATTCTGTTTGTTTCTCTGTCAAAACATTCCGGATGATCTTTGAAAACTTTTGTTGCATTCACTGCTAATGGACTATCAACATAAATTGGAATTTCAGGAATTCTGTTCTGGTCAAATAATTTATGCAGAACATAAACCAGCAATTGTGTTCTTCCAACCGCAAAAGCAGGAATGATTATTTTTCCTTTTCTATCAAACACTTCCCGGACAACTTTTGCAACCTCTTCTTCAACTTCATCTGAGTGAGTATGAAGACGGTTACCGTAAGTGCTTTCCATTATAAGCACATCAAGATCACGGAGATAATCCGGATCACGAATAATTGGTGTTTCGTGTCTTCCGATATCTCCTGAAAAGCCAAATCGGATTTTCTTTCCTCTCTCTTCTTCAACTTCAAGTAAAATACTTGACGATCCTAGAATGTGGCCTGCATCCTGAAAATATGCAACAATACCGGGAAAAATTTCTGTTGGAGAATTATAATCAACCCGCACGAATTTTTTTATTGCTTCATCAACATCTTCAACTGAATAAAGCGGTTCCTCAGGAATATGTTTTTTCTTCTTTTTGTTTAGCCACTCAATATCTCTTTGCTGTAAATGAGCTGAGTCCTTAAGCATTATTTCGCACAAATCAACAGTAGCTGATGTCGCATATATCGGACCATCAAAACCATTTTTAACAAGATTGGGAATATTCCCGCTGTGGTCAATGTGAGCGTGCGATAATATCATTGCATCAATTTCGGCAGAATCGAACTTGAAGTTTTTGTTTAGTTCATAAGTATCGCTTCTTCTTCCCTGGAAAAGACCGCATTCAAGAAGAATTTTTTTCTCATTTATTGTAAGAAGATGTTGTGAGCCGGTTACTGTTCGTGCAGCACCAATGAATTGGATTTTCAAACTTCGTCTCTTTTTCTATTTATAACTCTATTTTCCACGAAACAATTGTGAAAGATTTAAACTGTTAACTCTCTGCTTTCCGGAAAGAGAAACATAAGCAATAGCTAGCGATTCTTTTCCCGTACCAAGAACAGTACTTATTAATCCCAGTGATTCAGCCAACTCATCCTGGTCAACTTCCTTTATGATTGCTTTCCAAATGGATTCTTCAAGCACATTGTATGCAGTGTGGACTTCGTGCAGGTCAAACCCTGATTCATATCTTTCCTTTGCAATTTTTTCAGAGTAGGCAACCATATCCAGAAGGCTTTTGGATTTTACTCCAGTCAAAGTAAGGTCAAATAATTTTGCGAGTCGCTGCCAATTCTCATCTGCACGTGAAGTGTCATAATGTTTTAGGTGAGATCTTTCAAGAGAGTAGAAAGCTTCATTAATAATATCCGTTTGATTATTGACTAAAATTTCGTGTAGTTTCATTTTATACCTTTATTCATTATTCAAAGTAATACTAAAATTTATTTCCAAAAATAACCAATTACTATCTGCTTATTAAACTTGTCTGATCTCAAAAAAAACTTAATTGATCAGACTGAACAATGGAATCAAAGGATTCACCAAGCAGTATTAAAACAGAATCAGCAATTGGCTTTAACTGCTTTTCAATATAATGATCGTAATCAATATCTGTGTGTTTTAATTCAACTGGAACAGGACCACGTTTTGTTATAACATAGTAAACTGTACCGCT
>JALONF010000210.1 GCA_025455085.1 Ignavibacteriaceae bacterium | reverse complement strand
TATTTATTATTAAGTCAACTTCACCTCTCGATTTATTTTTTTTACTTAGCGTAGATAATTTAAATTGTTCATCGATTATATATTTTTTGTTAAGTTTTATTAATTCCTCGGAAATACATTTATGAATTGTTTGTTCAAAAACCCAGCCTGTTAATCCTTTAAATTTGATTTCTTTTTGACAATAAAAAGAAAGTTCTTCAAGTTTATTTTTTGTTTCAAAAATATTATGTTCATACATTTCAAAAATATTATCTTCATTATATTTCATAATTTTATTCTCCGCAATTAACGCTAACATAATTCTTTACACTTTGCGTAGTAACTCTAATGAAACTGTGTTATATAAATAATTTAAACCTTACATTTTCTCTGGCGCAGAAACACCGAGAATAGTTAAACCATTTTTAATTACAGTTTTTGTTGCAACTGCTAACGCTAACCGTGCTTCAGCAATATTTTTTTCGCTTCCAAGTATTCTCCTGAAAGTATAAAACTTATGGAATGCAGCAGCAAGGTCTTCAAGATAAGCACAGATTTTTTGCGGCTCATAATTTTCTGCGCTGTATAAGACTTCTTCCTCAAACTTGTGAAGCTTTTTTAGAAGCCCTTGTTCTTCTTCTTCAATCAGCAAATTCAGATTATTCGTTGAAGGTTTCAGATTTTCTGATTCAACTGTTCGAATAATAGAGCAAATTCTTGCGTGAGCATATTGCAAATAGAAAACAGGATTCTCGTCACTTTGTTTTTTTGCAAGGTCAATATCAAAATTCATATGAGAAGAAATTGTTCTCATATTAAAAAAGTATCTGACTACATCACTGCCAACTTCATCAATCAGTTCATCCAAAGTAATATAGTTAGCTTTACGAGTATTGTGATCTGAACCAAAAATATCAATCATCACATCGTAACCGCGATCATATTTTACAGCGTGGTAAGCAATATCAGGAAGCCGGTAAGTTGGTTCTCCAGTTGCTTTTACTATCACTTTATCTTCTCCACCAGTTAATTCAGAAAGTTTGAGCCAGATGGCTCCATCTTTTTCGTACGATAAACCATTTGACTTAAATTTTCCAAGGAGGTCATCAATCTTTCCGTCTTCATAAAGAGATTTTTCATTGAAGAAAATTTTATGATGAATCTTTAATAGGTTCAGACTTTTCTTTATATCATTCAACAATATATTCTCCCTGGTAATAATCTTCGGGAAAATCTATTTGCTTTCCGAGTAGATTCAAGTATCTGATTCTAACTGAATCACCAAGAACGCGCATTTGTCTGCCCGCATCGTTGAAATAATACTCACGATCGACTGTATAACCAATCCATTCTAGCATATTGGCAACAGTATCACCTGTTACTGCACCTCTTCCATGACCAACAGTTAATGGTCCGGTTGGATTAGCTGAAACAAACTCAACATTGGCTCTCTTGCCAAAATATTTTTTCGACTTTCCAAAATCATCACCTCTTTCATTTATATCTTTGATAATCTCTGAAATAAATGATGGAGTAAAATAAAAGTTTATGAATCCCGGTCCGGCAATTTCTGTTTTACTGACTATATTTTTATCGATTTCTAGATTAGAAAGTATTTCGGCGGCTAACTCTCTTGGATTCTTCTTGAGTTTTTTTGATAAGAGCAATGCTGCATTTGAAGAAAGATCACCGTGTGTTTCAATTTTGGGAGTATCGAACAGCAGTTCTATTTCACCAAGATATGGCAATAGCTTTGTCGCGTCTTCAAATAATTTTTGTAGATATTTTTTCAATCCAGAAGGAATAATTGTAAATAAAATCTGATATGCAAACTTATTAAAGTAGTAGACCGGAAAAAACTATTCTTCTCAAAAGATATTTCTCACTTTGCCGTAACAGAAGCTTTCTCTAAAGGATCTTTCATCTTTTCAGAAGGTGCATCTCCCCAGAGTTTTTCGAGGTTGTAAAACTCTCTTGAATCTTTCTTAAAGATATGAACGACCACATCAACATAATCCAGCAAAACCCAGCTAAGAGCTTTTAGCCCTTCTTTGTGCCAGCATTTAATTCCATCATCAGATAAAATTTTATCCACCTCGTCAGCAATTGCTTTTACCTGTGTATCGGAATCGGCAGAGCAAATCACAAAGTAGTCAGTAAAAGAAACCAAGTTTCTTAAATCAACTGATAAAACATTAAAACCCTTTTTTGTGAAGATGATATCCGAGATACGGTGAGCTAAATCTGTTGAATTCAATTTTGCCTCTTTTTTAATGGGATTAAATCTCTGTAATCTTTTCCGAGAATGAAGGTAACATCAAGTAAATAGTTGGAATTAATCTGTTGAATAATACTTTGCTCATCTAATCCGACGATTGCAGCAACTTTCTCAGCATTATATATTTTTTCGTTTCTGCTAACGATAATGCTGTTTTCAATTTCAAACGAACGATAGTTTCCCAAATTCACTACATCAATATTATTAGTTCTTAAATAGTCAGTTAACTCTTCAGCGACTCCACTTACTCCACAGCCATTCAAAACTTCCACTTGTATTCTCGCCGCAGTACTGTCTTGTAAAAAATTATCTTCACTATTATTAAATGGAATTAAATTGATGAGTGAATAAGCCAAAATAGAATTAATTAAAATCAGTACGAGAATCGAAACGTTTAGGATAATGCTTTTAGAGGAGTCTTCTTTTTTATCGCCGGTTGAAATTTTTTTTCCTCACCAATTAAGAATTAAAACTTTCATCACTTATTTTCAAAAGGCGATTCTGTTTGATAACCATTTATCCCTGAGCTGAAATTAAAAGGGTTTCCGTATCCATAAAAAGGATGATAATATCCATAGCCAAATGGCATACTCCGGTACTGCAGATGAACTGAAAAATTATCCCAGGGATGATAATTAATTGCTGCGTTGCTTACATAAATTCCAGAGATATCCTTCTGAAATTGCTCACCGAGAGTACTGTATGGCGAATACATTACACTCACATCTAACTGTACATTTAAATTATTCATCAATCTGTAAAACATACTGTTTGTATAACTGGTTAATGACATGCCCTGTCCAGCAAATGTTGAATAGTTCAAGCTGAATGAATGGCGCATAATAAAATCATCGGAGTTAAGAAATCCGAAAAGAGAATTTGAATTTTCAGAAACTATTCCTTCTTTTACGCTGTTAGTCTCAAAGCCGCTATCTCTAAATTGAGCAAAGGCTGCCGTTGCTGACAACAAAATGATCAATAAAAATAAATTTTTCACATCATCACCTGAAATTTTAATTCAATTTTATATAAATAACTCACAAAAAGCAACTAGAATCTTTCTGACAATTTATTATAAGACTTTCGTTATTTTATTTTTTTTATCAACCAGGACAACTTTTGGTCTAAATTTCTTAGCGGTTTCCTCAGGAAGATGAACATAACTAACAATAATAACTTCATCACCAACAGATCCAAACCTGGCTGCCGGACCATTAAGACAAATCGTTCCGCTGCCTGCCGCTCCTTCAATTGTGTATGTATCCAATCTGGAACCATTATTAAAATTCAAAACCTGAACTTTTTCATAAGGTAAAATATTTGCCGCCTCCAACAAATCTTTGTCGACTGTAATACTTCCTTCATAGTAAAGCTCAGCCTGAGTTACCGTGACCCGGTGTATCTTAGACTTTAACATTTCTCTTTGCATTAAAACTTTTTCCTTTAATTTTGTGCAGTCAAATATACCCATTGACAAATCTTAGTTTCAAGGGAACAATTTGGACAGAATGATAATAAGTCTTCTATTTTTAAAAAATTAAGAGCTTTATTTGAAAATACTGGTAATTGATAATTATGACTCATTTACCTTCAATCTTGTTCAGTTACTTGGTAAATATAAAAATGAACTTCTGATATTGAAGAATGATGAGAACATCATTGCAGTCAGAAAATTTCAGCCGGATAAAATTTTAATTTCCCCTGGTCCGGGAAGACCTGAGAATTCAGGATTGACTCTCGATGTAATTAAAGAATTTGGTAATCTGGTTCCGATTCTTGGAGTTTGTCTCGGTATGCAGGCAATGTGTTATTTATTCGGTGCAGAGATAATCAATGCTGAAAATATCTTTCACGGAAAAACTTCTGAAATTAATCATGATAATAAAACCATCTTTAAAGATATTCCTCAGAGCTTTGAAGCAATGCGTTATCATTCACTAATCGTACAAGAAAATACACTTCCCGAAGAGATCGAAATTTCAGCTAAAGCTTCAACCGGAGAAATTATGGGTGTGCGTCACAAAATTTTTCCCCTCGAAGGAATACAGTTTCACCCGGAATCAATCCTGACTCCCAGCGGAAATCATATCATCAAAAATTGGTTGAAGCTTTGAGCTTAAACTAACTTTTTAATTCCACAATCATTTCAATTTCAACAGCAGAGTTTAAAGGAAGTTCGCTTACTCCAACCGCACTGCGAACATGCTTCCCTGCTTCACCAAAGATTTCGACTATAAATTCAGATGCACCGTTTGCAACTTTTGGCTGCGCAGTGAATCCTTCGGCGCTGCTTACAAATACAGTTAGCTTCAACACTCTTTTAATTTTATCCAGGCTGCCGATTACACTTTTTACGGCACTCAAACAGTTCAAAGCACAAAGTTTCGCTGCTGCCTTTCCTTCCTCTTCTGATAAATCTTTTCCAACTTTACCAGAATATTTTACTGCTCCAGCAGAAATTGGTACCTGCCCGGAAGTCATTACAAGATTTCCAACTTGCATTGCTGGAATATAAGCTGCAAGTGGTTTGACAGCTTCAGGTATAGTAATTCCCATTTGTTTTAGTTTTTCTTCAATCATTATTTCCTCTGTTTCTCTTCAGATAATTTTATTTTGATTAAATTTGAATCCAACTCTACCAAGTGTTTCAATACTAAATTAGAATTAGGATTTATCTTATGACTGGCAACAAATTTAATGAATTCGTCGAGATTGTTAAAAGATTGAGGAAAGAATGTCCGTGGGATAGTGAACAAACTAACGACTCAATAAAAGCTGCGACCATCGAGGAGGCCTACGAAGTAGTTGAAGCTATCGAAAAGAAAAATTATGATGACCTGAAAAGTGAACTTGGTGACCTGCTGCTTCATGTTGTATTTCATACAATTATTGCATCAGAGTCTAACGACTTTACTATTAATGATGTAATTGATTCTATTCAAAGTAAGTTAATAAGACGACACCCGCACGTATTTGGCGACGTTAAAGTATCCGGAGCAAATGAGGTAAAAAAGAATTGGGAGGAAATAAAACTCGAAGAAGGAAGAAACTCTGTTCTTGATGGCGTACCGGAAATGCTTCCTGCTCTGCAAAGAGCTCACAGGCTTCAGGAAAAAGCATCAAAAGTAGGATTCGATTGGGAAAAGAAGGAGGACGTTTGGAAAAAGGTGATAGAAGAAATTGAAGAAATGCAC
>JALONF010000209.1 GCA_025455085.1 Ignavibacteriaceae bacterium | reverse complement strand
GAAAGAATTCTTCTTGCCTGTGAAAACGAGAAAAGTTTTACTGTCACGGAACCATCAATTGATGTATACCTGATCAGGATTGATAATGATTTAGAATCTGTTGTCAGCGAGTTTGCTGGAAAATTGCGAAAAGAAAATCTCTCTGTTGATTTTGATTATCTGCAGCGAAGTGTCAAAGCTCAGATGAGAGAAGCAAATAAGTTAAATGCAAAATATGTTCTATTCATTGGCGGCGATGAATTTAAAAATGGACTGATGAATTTGAAAAGCATGTCAACAGGTGCGGAAGAGAAAGTTGATCTGAATGATTTTGGACTTCTTATTACCAAGTTGAAGTAATTATTTGTCAGTCTGAGCAGTGCGACAGGCTCACTATAAACTTTGTCGAAGACTGAAAAAAATATTCTTGATCTTTCACACTTCGACTTCGCTCAGTGTGACATTCAAAAATCTCTTCAAATTATATGAACGTTATAATCGGTAGAAAACCTGTACTTGAAGCTCTCAATTCAAACGAAGAGATCGAACAGGTTTACATCCTGTTTGGTCAGCAGGGGAACATCATTAATGCTATTCGCGTTGCAGCAAAGAAAAGGGGAATTAAGTGCAACCAAATTCCACTCGAAAGATTCAGAAGCTATGCACCGAGTCAAAATTCTCAAGGAGTAGTTGCCCTCAAACAGGATTTCAAATTTTCAACACTCGATGAAATAATTTCTTTATCAAAAAAAACTTCTCTTCCGCTTTTACTTATCCTGGATGAAATACAGGACCCGCATAATGTTGGGGCAATACTTCGTTCTGCTGAATGCAGCGGAGTAAATGGAGTTATTCTTACAAAACATAATAGTGCAACTATCACTTCAACCGTTACAAAAACATCTGCCGGTGCAACAGAGCATTTAAAGATCTGCCAGGTAAATAATCTTTCCCAGACAATTGATGAGCTGAAAGAAAAAGGTTTCTGGATTGTCGGCTCATCATTAGAGAATGCAAAAAATTATAATGAAGTTGATTACAAACTTCCGATTGCGTTGATTGTCGGCAATGAAGAAAAAGGAATCAGAAAACTCACCGCAAGCAAATGCGATTTTTTAGTTAAGATTCCGATGAGTGGAAAAATCCAATCGCTCAATGTTTCCGTTGCAACGGGAATACTTCTTTTCGAAATTCTTCGTCAACGAAACATTTAATTCTCCTTTGTCATCCTGAGCTTGTCGAAGGATGAAAGTCACATTTCGACAGGCTCAATGTGACAGCTACACTCCTACGTCATTCTGGCGAAGTCCACGTAGAGTGGACGAGGCCAGAATCTAAAATCAATAATAATTTCCAAGATTCCCGACGCGTCCTGATTAAAATCAGGACTTGCGGGAATGACAATGGAATAGATTCTGCATTATTTGTCATTCTAAATCCATTTCGTAAATAAAAGAATGAAGACCCTGAAAAAATTTCAGGGTGAAGCACAAATATTCAGTTGACTTCCTGCCCATTATTTCTTACGTTTCGCAATAATATTCAGGAGGAGTTATGAAAAAGTGGGTAGTTTTAATAATTGCTTGTCTTTTCACGAATATTCTCTCACAGACAAACATCTCGCCGCAATTCTCTGAGCTGAAGGGGATGGAAGATCAGCTTGGTAACACACATTTGTTTTATAGGATTTATAGTCTTAATGAAAATTTTCCAATTTACTTCTATACATACAACGATGTCTATCACCTTGATCTAAATTCTTTTTCCGATTCACTATTCCTAAGAGATTACATCGAATCAAATCCAGTTATGTTTAATTCCATTCAGGTAAAAGACTACGGATTCTGGAATAATCAAACCGATAAATTTATCTATTGTGGAGTAATAGGAGGTCAAGACCCCGTGCCATTTATTAACCGGTTTGATATGGAAAATAACCTGCTAAATTATTTCTGTTGTGAAGTCAATCAAATTGATATATCAAGTTTTGATGACAGTCTAATCTATGCAGGGGGGTATTTATATAATGTACCCCAATCAAATTCAATTCGTAGTCACGATGGTGGATTTACGTGGGAAACGGTTAATGATACGTTGGTGTTTTTATCGTTAAATCCCTTCGATGATAATTTAATGTTTTGTGAAAATTTAAATGGTGATATATATAGATCACTTGATGCAGCAAACTCATTCCATCTGGTAGATGTAATGAATGAGTCAGGATCTTCAGATTCATTCTTATATGATAATAATCAATTACATATGTATAGAATATATACTGATAGGACATTCAGAGTTTCACCCAATAAAGGCGAAGCATTTTCCTGGCAAACAAAATATTCAAGTGATTCAAAAATATTTATCAGTAATGATGAATCTGTATCAGGAACAATTTATTTAGCAGATAAGAAAAATATTTTTGTTTCTACAGATTATGGTAACAACTTCAGTCTTTATAAAACATTTGACAGAAAAATTGTTGGAATATATAAAAAGCCTAATTCCAACAAACTTTATGCTGCAACAAAATATAAAATCTATGAAATCACGCCCGATACAATTCAGATAATTAAAAGCCTGCCAATTCCTGATGAAGTATTGAACTTCTATCCACTTGTGGTTGGCAATAAATGGATATACAATGAAGTAACTTATGTCCAGGAGCCAAATCCAAATGTTTATTTCAGAATTCTTGTGAAGGAAGTGTTAGGAGATACAATTGCTCCAAATGGAAAACAGTATTATAAAGTTAATGATGAGACTATTTGGGAGTCCTCCATTCTCGAACGAGTTGATTCAACTGATGGAATGGTTTACAGGTACTACGAAGATCCATCTCTGCCTGAAAGTGAATACGTGGCGTATGATTTATTAGCGGAAGTTGGAGATACCATTTCAAGTTACAGGATGGGATTTAATACAGTGATGTTCACAACAATGTATGCACAAGGCATATTCGAAAAATGGGGAATGACCAAACCCAAAAAAGTTTTCGAAGAGTACACGCTTCATCCGCCTGTATTTTCATTAACTCAAGATGTCGGACTGGACAGCATTTATTTTTATTTCGACTTTGGAAATACCACAATATCGCTTAAGGGTTGTGTAATTAACGGAGTAGTTTATGGTGACACAACAACCGTAGGTGTTGATGACGAAAAAAATCCAATCGCAACAAGTTTCAGACTCGAACAAAACTATCCTAATCCATTTAATCCAACAACGAATATCGGATTTCGAATTGCGGATTTCGGATTTGTGACATTAAAAGTTTACGATGTATTAGGAAATGAAATTGCAACCTTGGTTAATGAAGAAAAACCAGCGGGAGAATATGAAGTTGAGTTCTCACCAGCATCCCCCAAAGGGGCAGGCAGTATCAAGAATCCAGCATCCGGAATTTATTTTTACCAGCTTCGTGCTGGTGACTTTATACAAACAAAGAAAATGTTGATGATTAAATGATGAAATCAATTAATCAGAAATCCCGACCTTGTCGGGGATTCTTAATAAATAAAGGAAAAATATTATGCGAATTCTTGCAACTGTCTCTTTACCCATTGCTTTTCTATTCAGCTCTGTTATTCTGGCTCAAAGTTCAATTGAAAAATTAACTACCAGCATAAATGGAACAATAATTAACTTGAATGTAAATCCTTCTGCACTGGTCTCTTCAGAAAATGGAAAATACTGGTGCACATACGAAGTGCTTGCTGTCACTGATGAAATGCGTGAACTTGGTAATCTAAAGTTTTATGAAAAGAACAATCTGATTTTTACTCTAAACAAAATTCCAGGTAGCGATATTGAAATAACTAATTCAGGAAGGCTTCTATTCTATGATCACTCAGAACATTTCAAAGGAAAATTAAAAATTCATTTCTATTCCAAAGAAGGCGAATTCCTTTTCAGCAAAGAATTTGAAAGAGCAGATCAATTCTCAATTTCTTCTTCGGGTGAAACGTTTGGTGTTCAGTCATCGGAAGGTATTTCTATAATATCACTCAATTCCGGGAATAATTATCTAATTGAGAAAGGTCTTCAGTTAGCTATTGATGATGGAGAGGAATTTGTGGCAGTTGCACAAGAAGGGAAAATCCTGCTATATAAAAACTCCTCACTTGTTAGAACAATTCAAACCGGGATTGAACTGCCGCGCAAAGTGATAGTCTCACAAGAAAATAATCTGGTTGGGGTAATTGATAAATATAATCTCAAAGTCTTTTCACTGACTAACGGCAATTTACTTTTTGAAGATCAGATTGGTGGTGACCTTTCATTCCGTGATCTAAAAATTGTTGATGATAATATTATGGCCGGTATTCACAAGA
>JALONF010000208.1 GCA_025455085.1 Ignavibacteriaceae bacterium | reverse complement strand
TGTTACTCCGGATTTGAGCTTCGAGTTTCACTACTTCTTTATGCGGAAATTCTGGTTTGCATACCTTTCAAAAGCCTTGGTGGTTTTCCCTGGGGGGTTTGGAACTATGGATGAGATGTTTGAAATAATGACTCTAGTTCAAACAGCAAAATTGAGAAAGAAACTTGCTGTAATTATTTATGACAGAAAGTACTGGAATAAAATTATTAACTTCGATGCACTAGTAGAGTTAGGTATGATAAGTAAATCTGACTTGAGCTTGTTCACTATGTGTGATACAATTGATGAAGCTTATGATGCAATTATCAGGCATCTAAAAAAATATTATTCGAAGGAAAAAGAACCGAAGGTAATAGAACCCGTCCTGCATCTACAATAAAAAAAACCCCTCAGAGAGGGGCTTGAAAAATTAAAATTCATCGGATCGCTGGAAGCGCCGGGCTGCTTTAATTTTCTCCATTCGCTTTTTCACCGAAGGCTTCACAAAGAAAGTTCTCTTTTTATATTCCTTAAGAATTCCAGACCTCTCATATTTCTTCTTGAAACGTCTTAAAGCTTTATCAATGGATTCATTTTCGCCGACTGATATGCCAACCAAATTATTTCACCTCGCTTCTTGGTTATTTAGTGATTCGATAAGTTTTTTTAAACCTGATTTCTGAAAATCAACCGAAATTGAACTTTTACCGTTTGAAAGAGTTTCTTTTGAAACTACTCTTCCAAAGTCATCCCAATTTTCGTGATATATTGTTTCTCCAATTTCAAAAGTGCTTAGAGGAGAATATTTTTTACACTCCTCATTTTCAATTCCCTCTAATGTGGCGCTGTTGCTTTTAATAATATCGCTGATATCAACAATCATTACCTGTTTACAGGATTTACATTTAGCCCACTTTTTGTATTCTGATTCCTCGCCGGTCACGCTGCTGGTAATCTCCATCTTCTGTACCGTACCGCAGGAGTTGCAGAAGGCTTCTATATTTTTTATCCTTGCCATAACTAACTCTTTTTTATTTCAGGATACTAATTTAAGCCTAAGCCCCTCTATAGTCAAATTTTTTGAATACTGCAATTCAACACCAGTGGAAATGTTTAGTTTATTATCAAAAAGAAGCTTTCGTCGGTGGATGGCACTTTACTGGGGGATTTGAGCTATGCTTAGCTAAACTTGGTTAACCGAATCTCTTCTTGGCTTTTCTTTCTATTTTTGCTCTTATTCTTGCTGACATCGGACTATCTGAAGCCATCTTTCCAAAAATCCTTTTAATTTTGCTCTGAATCAGAATTTCTGCTTTGTACAAATTATTATTAGTCAATGATTCACTGAAATTTGTTTTCTGTTGATCAGTAAGTTCATCATCAATTAGTAAAGCACACCTTCGTAAATCAAATATCAATTTGGGGGAGCCTTCCGGTACTCCCATTTTTTTCTTCTCATTGTAACTAAAATTATTTCCAAGCAAAAGATAAAGTAGTTTTCTTGCCCGATAAATTCTTGTTGCTATTACTCCATCGTGCACATCAATCAGCTCAGCGATTTTTTCGTAACTAAGAGAATGAATTTCTTTCATCATTATCGGGATTCGTAAAACAGCAGGAAGCTGTTCGAGAGCATTAATTAATCTATTTTCTGGTGATGGTGAGTTAAAGTAATCCTCTACAGCATTTAAATTTACTTCAGTCTGATCGATGAAATCAAAAACTGTTTGCTTGTCATTTTCTTTGTCTGAATAGAACTCAAGAATTTCTCTCATCCAGATTCTGTGAATCCAGCTATCCCAATCAGCGTAATTTTTTGTTATATCACAATTTTCAATTGCTTCAAAAAATGTTTGCTTGATTATTTTTTCTGTTGCTACTTTCTTAAGCAAAATCCAAAAAGAAGTGTTGTAGAGTTTATCTAAAAGTGGAAGCGCTTCAGAATTGAATTCTAAACCAAGCTTTGCCAGTTCTTCCTTGCTTGTATTAAACCGATCTTTAAATGATTGCGTAGTCAAGAAAAAAATACCTACTTCCCGAAAACTATTGAATTACCATTCCAACTCTCAATGTTTTTAATGTCAATCAGAAATCCATTCACAACAACAAATTTAACTTCATTGTTTTTCTTGATGATGAAGTTGGGCGATTCTTCCGGTTTGATTTCACTTCCCGGAATAAATTTTTTATCAAGAATTATGTTGAAAGGATGATGAGAATAGTCACTTTGAAAATTATTATTCCGTAGGATGACATTCGTATATCCCTCACTGTAAAGTTCGGTAGGATTTATTTTTTCTAATTCTTCGAGTGAATGATATGCTTCAGTTTTTGTTTTGCCAGGTTCGACAGTGTATCCTGACAAATCAAATTCCTGATAACCGGCGAAGACAGAGAGATCACCGACATCTTTTATTTCAGCTTTTAAGTAAAAATCTTTTGCTCCGTTTATATTTGCCTCATCATAGTTAATCCCGAGATCAACTACATAATCGTTTTCAAATCTCTTTATTATCAAGTTTCTTAAAATTAAATCCATCATAAACTTTTCGTTTTGCGGAATGGATTCATAAACACTTAAATCAGTATTTGCATAACTTCCGCTGGCGATGCTGTTTAAAGCGAAAAGCAGTGCAATGTAATTTACTTTTCGGAGGAATTGTTTTTCGCGATCTCCGCGCCAGCCACCACTTTCAAGCAGGATAGTAGCAGTTCCCCATTTGGTAAAATTATCACCAAATGCTCTTGGCTCATAGTCATCAGAATATTTAGCTATATGACCAGGTATGAATTCATTTAAAATATTAACAAGATTACCGATGAGCTTCATTGCTTTTTCTCTTGGCGGCGTTAGACTTTTTTCATAGTCAGGTGATGGTGCAAGGAATGATATTGAAGCAGGATTAATTGAGTTGCCTGCGGAATAATCTCTTCCCTGATCGTGAAGGTTAAAACCAAAATCAGCTTTCAAACTGTCAAAAACCTCTTTCAAAATTTTTGCTTCTTGAGTTTGCTGACTTAAAACATCGCGATTCAAATCAATCTCAACGATGTTTCTGCGCTGGAATTGTTCGGCACCATCGGGATTAACCATCGGTATAAAATAAATGCTCAAGTTTGATAATAAAAAATTTTTAAACTCAGGGAAAGCGCTTTCATCCGAGAAAAATTTAAATATATCGAATAATGCAGCAGTGGCAGTTGGTTCATCGCCGTGCATTTGCGACCAGAGAAATACTTTTGTCTTCCCACTTCCCAGTGAAATTAAATAAATATCTCTTCCCTCAACGGATTTACCGACTTTATCCACCTTAAAAATCTTGTTATTTTTTAACTGTTCGATTAATGGAACAATGTCGGAATGTTTAAATCGTCGGTTGGTTAAACTTTTTTCCTTAAAGTTTTCGTATGAATGATAGAGATCCCAGGCAATTTGTTTTTCCTGTGTCATTATGCTTCCTGATAATAAGATTGTTAAAAGTAGAATTTGCCGCAAATTCCTACTATACTTGAAAAGAAATTTTTTCATAACGATTTTAATTTAATTATTAGATGTGTTATTTACTAAAATGTAGAAGGGAGATTTTATCTTGGCTACAAATAATTTGAAGATTGGTTCATCCGCACCAGATTTTAATTTGCCCGGTGTTGATGGGGAAAAATATTCACTCGCATCTTTTGCTGATAAAAAAGCATTGATAGTAATTTTTAGCTGCAACCATTGTCCTTATGTTCAGGCTTATGAAGACCGCATAAAACAGATACAATCTGACTATGCAAGTAAAGGAGTTTCAGTTGTTGCAATCAATTCCAATGAAGATAAAAGTTATCCCGAAGACAGCTTTGAAAATATGAAAAAGCGTGCCGCTGAACAGAAGTTTAACTTTCTGTATCTAAGAGATGAAGACCAATCTGTTGCCCATGCTTGTGATGCAACACATACTCCTGAAATATTTCTTTTTGACAACGAAAGAAAATTAGCATTCCACGGAAAGATTGATGATAACTGGCAGGAGCCAAACAAGGTTCAGAATCATTATCTAAGAAATGCACTCGATGAACTTCTTGCTGAAAGAGAAATTTCCGTGCCTGAAACATTCACAATTGGATGTACTATTAAGTGGAAGAAGTGAATTTTAGAGTTGAATGGGAATTCGAACTTAATACATAAATCCAAAATTCAGGGTGATGAAGAATCCGCTAAGATGATCTTTGTATCTTCCTTTTAATATCTCAACGCCCTCATCAAGAAACTGTGTGTAATAATAGCGAACATTTATGCCGATGAGATTTTTTTGATCCAGACCGAAATTTGCACCAAAGCCTGCATATCCCCCG
>JALONF010000207.1 GCA_025455085.1 Ignavibacteriaceae bacterium | reverse complement strand
AATGAATGCATGATTGCATTCACCCATGCATTCATCCAATCACGCATTCACTTTTGGTCCTGCTGCAGCGATTTCTTTTTCTGTTTCCGATTCGTATTCTTTAAAATTATTAACAAACATTCCTGCAAGTTTCTTTGCCATTTCATCATAGGCATTTTTATCTTTCCATGTATTTCTCGGATTCAAAACTTCTGAAGGAACTCCCTCACAAAACTTTGGAATGTGCAGATTAAAAATCGGATCGGTTTCAAATTCAATTTTTTCAAGTTTACCATCAAGAGCAGCATTTAGCATTGCACGAGTGTATTGAATTTTCATTCGACTGCCAACACCGTAAGGACCACCGGTCCAGCCAGTATTTACCAGCCAGCACTTTACTTTGTGCTTCTTAATTTTTTCTCCGAGCAATTTTGTATAAACAGTCGGATGCCAAACCATAAAAGGAGCCCCAAAGCAAGTGCTAAAAGTTGCTTTCGGTTCGGTAACACCTTTTTCAGTTCCGGCAACTTTTGCAGTATAACCGGAAATAAAGTGATACATCGCCTGCTCAGAACTTAACCTCGAGATCGGTGGAAGCACACCAAATGCATCTGCAGTTAGCATAACTATATTTTCAGGATGACCGGCTTTACCTTCTTCAACAATATTTTTAATATGAGATATCGGATATGCAGCCCGGGTGTTTTCTGTGAATGTATCGTCATTAAGATCTATCCGTCTCGTTTGAGCATCAATCTGTACGTTTTCCAAAATCGTCCCAAATCTTCTTGTAGTTTCATAGATATCTGGCTCAGCTTCTTCTGAAAGACGAATTACTTTCGCATAACATCCTCCTTCATAATTAAATACTCCTTCATCACTCCAGCCATGTTCATCATCACCGATTAATTTTCTTTTTGGATCAGCCGATAAGGTAGTCTTGCCGGTGCCGGATAATCCGAAAAATAAAGCAACATCTCCACGTTCCCCAAGATTTGCTGAGCAGTGCATTGACATAACATTTTTCATAGGCATAAGGTAATTAAGAATTGTGAAGATGGATTTCTTAATCTCACCAGCATAACTTGTCCCGCCAACAAGAACAAGCTTCTTTTCAAAATTTATTACTATAAAGACTTCAGAATTTGTGTTGTCAAACTGCGGGAATGCATGAAAATTCGGCATTTGAATTACAGTGAACTGTGGTACGTGATTTTCAAGCTCAGCGGGATTACTATATCTTCTGAACATATTCCTGGCAAAAAGATTATGCCACGCAGCTTCAGTAATTACTCTTATCGGAAGACGATATTTTTCATCGGCACAAACGAAGCAATCTTCAACATAAAGATCTTTTCCCTGGATGTAAGCCATCATCTTAGCGAAAAGACGGTTGAAATCTTCTTCGGTCATTGATTTGTTTACTTTTCCCCACCAGATATTTTTATCGCTGGATGGTTCTTTTACTATAAACTTGTCATTCGGACTCCTGCCCGTGTGATAACCTGTGCGAACTACTATCGGTCCCTGATGAGCAAGCAAACCTTCTCTTCTTCTTACCACCTGCTCATATAAAGCAGGTGTGCCATAATTATAAAAGACTTCACGGATATTTCTGATACCCTGTACCTGAAGTTCCATTATAACTTTATCTTTAAGTATCATTTTAAACCTCTAATTTTTTTTGTGTGAGTGAATTTCTAAACTATAAGATTGAATAATGCTGATTATAGCAAATCTGAAAAGTCATACTCAATGTTTTCTTCGCAATAAAATGGCTCACCATATTTTTTCCTTATCTGGAAACCATAAAATTCTGCACGGGCTTTCACATAATCGAGGAACTCAGGTTTACTTATAAAAGTATCCTCTTTCTTTAAAGATGGATTATGGAACTGGCTATTAAATGCTTTGCAGGATTTCATTTTAGTTTCAAAATAATCTGATACATCGACTATGAATGTTGGTTCAAATATATAAGTCTGCATGTAGTAAAAAATTTTTTTTGGCCTGTACTGCAACTGTGACTTACCGGCAATTGCTGTCCTATATTTCTCTAAACCTGAACTGAAGACTGCGCGTTTAACCAAAATGCTTGCATCAATATGATCGGGATGTCGATCATTAAAATAAGGTGCGAAAACTATCGACGGCTTGAATTTTCTTATAATTGTAATAACTCTCTTCAAATTATCTTTAGATGATAGAATACCGCCATCTTCTATTCCAAGATTCTCACGCACTTTTAATTTAAGTATTTTTGATGCCGCTGCAGTTTCCTTTGCTCGCGTAATTACATTTCCTCTTGTACTCAACTCAGCTTTTGTCAGATCAACAACACCAACTTTTAAACCTTGTGCTGTAAATCGGGCTATTGTTCCTCCCATTGAAAGTTCCGCATCATCAGGGTGAGCTGCAAAAACTAAAACATCTAAATTCATTGTAATAAATTTTCTTTCATTAATTTGTGATATGATTGAGTTCAAATATACTTTTAGTAATCAAAGACTCAAAAGAATAAAAAGTTTCTTTTCAAGGTATTATTAACAGAAAACTGTTTTTACTGAGAACACTTTGTGCTAACAAAAAATATTTGTTTTTTATCAACTAATGCTTAATTTCGGCGCAACTTTTTTTATACATCCTCATTTCAACTAAGGAGTTATACTTATAATGAAATATTTTTTCACTACTCTTATTTTCTTTTCTATTTTAGTATCGACGATTAATGCGCAGCCCGCTTATCAGTGGGTGCTGAAACAATCAGGTTACAGTCTCGGTGGGCCAATTGATTATGATACTTTTAATCCTAATATCGTATATTTTGGTTCAGGCTCAACTATTTATAAAAGCACCAATATGGGTGAAAGCTTTTCTGTTACTGGCACCAACATCCCCGGGTCATCGGAAATCAAATGTATTTTACTTGATGACAGTACTCCAGGAACTTTTCTTGTTGCGATCGAATCTTCTCCTGATAAAATTATGAAAACTACCAATGACGGCTTGTCGTGGACGATATCATTGAACAATGCAACTTTTTCATATTATGGAATTCCAATGACACAGGACCCATCACATCCAGATACGATTTATACCATGAACGGAGTAAATTTTTTGCGTTCTCCTGATTTTGGCAACACCTGGGTGACCTTATCAACAACTACTGGCTCAAACTCAGCACCCTGCGATATCGAAGTATTTCCAGATACAAGTATCATTTTAATAGGTGATAACGGAACCGGAATTTTCAGAAGTACAGATTACGGATTAACCTGGCAGCAGAAGTATTCCACCAGCGGAGAAATTCCAACAATTGCTGTTGACTTCACGAATCCCGGAGTTGCCTGGGCAACTAAATGGGGTGGCGGAAACGGTTTACTCAAATCTACTGACTATGGAGCTACTTGGACACTTCAAACTGGGTTTACGCAAAGTATGTGGGGTGTTCACGTTCAGCCAACAGATGGTAATGTTGTAATTGCCGGTTGTTATTCTTGCGGTACTTCCTGGAGAAGTAAAAATGGCGGGCAAACCTGGACACAAATCCCCATAGCCTCAACTAATTATCAATTCGCTATAATTGATTCAATGAATCAGTTTGCCGCCCAAGGTAATGGATTCTACAAATTAGATTCTCAATTTTTTATTCCTGTGGAGCTTGCTTCTTTCAGCGCACAGTTAATTGGTAAAGATGTTATTTTAAATTGGACGACTGCTACGGAGTTAAACAATCAAGGATTTGAAGTTGAGCGAAGCTTTGATAATGAGAATTTTACTAAAATTGGATTTGTTCCTGGCTTCGGAACAACAACTGAAATGAAATCATATTCATTCAAGACATCCGATGTTTCTGCAGGAGTTCAATATTATAGATTAAAACAGATTGATTTTGATGGTACCGCTACAATTTATAACTCAGTTGAAGTAACCGGAACTGTTCCAAATACTTTTGTGCTTAATCAGAATCATCCTAATCCGTTCAATCCTTCAACAACAATTTCTTTCTCATTACCAGTTGCAGCAAATGTGAATATTAAGCTATTCAATATGCTTGGGCAAGAAGTTGCTCAGATTTCAGAAGGTGAATTTCAGGCTGGAAATCACAATGTTGAGTTCAACGCGAGAGATTTATCAAGCGGCGCTTACATTTATACTCTAGAAGCATCAGGAGTAAATGGTGCGAACTTCAAGTCAACGAAGAAAATGTTATTGTTACGTTGATAAGTCCTTATTGATGTAATTTCATTTTTTAACTATTATGAAGTCCCGGTTTTCGGGACTTTTTTATTCAGGAGATAAACAATGAAAATAAACTTACTGCTTGCAATAGCTTTTCTTT
>JALONF010000206.1 GCA_025455085.1 Ignavibacteriaceae bacterium | reverse complement strand
TCTCTGCTCATTCCAGGTTTACGCGGTAAGCCAGCAGTGACAATAACGATATCTGAACCAGCAATATCTTTATAATCGTTCGTTCCTTTTAATGAGACATCAAAGCCATCGATTCTGGATGCTTCAACTATATCCAGAGTTTTTCCCTGCGGCATGTCCTCTACTATATCAAATAAAACTACATCCCCGAGTTGTCTTAATGCGATTAGTTGAGCAAGAACTCCTCCGATTTGGCCGCCACCAATTATTGAAATTTTTTTTCTGCTCATATTAACTCCCTGTTATTAAATAATGTTGATAATTACTACAGGTAAAATAAATAAAAAGTATCAGAGGAGATAATTGATAGAAAGAAGCGGTAGAAAATTTTATTAGTTCCGGGATTCTTTAAGATTTAGAACAAGAATGGTTTCCATTCCGGTAGGTGTAAAATTATACTTAACTTCATTCATATAAACTTTCATAAGGAAAACGCCTCTCCCGGAGTCTTTCAAGAGGTTTTCAGGGTGCGTCGGATCAGGAAGAGTGGAGGGGTCAAATCCTTTGCCCTCATCTTTGATTTTTACTACCAGCTTTGAATCTTCAATTTGTGCATGAATTTTTACCAGTTTGGATATGTCGCATTTATTGGCGTGTATAATTGCGTTCGTTGTTGCTTCAGTAACTGCTAGCAATAAAACCGAAAGCTGCTCATCCGATAAGCCGAGATCCTTAGCAAAATAATTTACGAACTCCTCAACTGTGATAAGGTTGTTCGGGTCGCTCTCTATTTCTATTTGGTAAAAAGGTTCAGGCAAAATTATTATTGATATATCTATTTTAATTTGGGTGAAAATTTACCCTGAATAGTTAAAAATTCCAATTCATTGCTAAAATAAAATTCAGTCTTTCTCTGTTAACATTACTATTATCAGAAATAAATTCATACCACGTATTCAGCTTGAGGTATAACATTTTAGATCCAATCAATATTTCAAAAAGAGGGCCAATGCTAAGGAAATCTGAATCAGGGACACGCTCTGTTTTATTGTATCTGAATGTATTCAAGGAAAAATATCTTAATCCAATAGCAAAAAAGGAATAATCGGAAACAATTCCAAACTTAGGGTCAGCAAAAATTTCCTGAAGATACCTCAGTGGTCGCTCAGCAAAATTACCCCAATCAAGTTCGCCCTGGCTTGTCAACTTTAGATATGCAGTGACAACGAATGAAAAGTTTTTTGTTATCCGGTAATTTGTGGAATCGGTAGCAGTAAATTGCCGGAAAGAAATGCTCCTGAGATTTGAGGCAACGTCCTGGAAATCGTAAACAGTGTAATTAGCTGAAACTTCAAAATTATTTAACGAAGAAAATTGTGCGCCGCTGTAATATCCTCCGGCAGATAATCTTAATACTCGGTTTATATTATTGTTTGCGCTGCGCCCGGAAAAAATATAAACAAGATGACTTAATGTTCCTTCAAGGTTTGAAAATATTTGAAAAAAAGGAGAGAGGTATCTTGAGTATCGTAACCTGCCTATGGTCAGAAGTTCATCACGGTCGTCGTCATTTTCTCCACTCGGAGTATCATATTTAAGTTTGCTATGAAAAAGACTTAGCGATATCTGATCTTTCCGTGAGGGATAAATATTTCCAAGGAATGAAATTGTTGTTCTGTAAGAATTATTATTCTTCCTGCTCTCCAGTTCTGATCTTTGTTCGTAAAAACTTTCAGCTACACCCTCAAATTTTTTTGTGATATGTTTTTCATCTCTCTCGTAATAATTTAAATTTATTCCTGCGTTAGCATATTCTGTACGGTAAAACAAACCTGATTCAACTACGATTCCCAATTCATCAACCTGTGTGTCAAAGATTGAAGGCGATTGAATGCTGGTTGATTTATAACGCGTGTTTCTGTCAATTGTCCTGAAGTTTACTCTTCCGGCTAGCTCTAACGAAAACAAATTAAAAAAATTATTGTAATTAAGTCTGTCCTGAAGAAGAAAAGCAGTTTCAGTTCGGCTCTCAATATTGTTTGTGATATCAAACTGCTGAGATGTTATTGAATCAGTAGATATATAAAAATCTTTGCGGCTCTGGTTAAATAGAGCATTGAAAAAATTCGTCACATCTGGATTAAAAGGATTTGTAACGAGTAAATCTAAATATCTGATAGTGTTTTTTCTTGGAGAGATATCTTCATTCTGAAGTCTTAAAACAGAACTAATATCAAAATCAACTGAGTTGATTTTATTTAGTTTTCCATCTAGACCATAGATGGGGCCTCTATCTATTTCATTGACTTGTCTGTTGTCTGAATAGCCGCCATAGGGGGTTACAATCAACCCTCTGATAAAATATAATTCACTCAAAGTAACTGCCTGATAAATTGTTGCCTGGTTAATTCCCAGTTGTCTGTCATCAGATACAATGTTGCTGGTGAGTGCGATTCCTTGTTTCCATCCATTACTTAATCTATACTTGCCCAACGCGAAGAAATATTCTTCATCACGAACTGTGTTCTGGTTGGTTTGAATTAAAGTAGAGCGGTAATTTTGATTTATTCTATATTCAAATTTTGAAAACGAACCATATAAATCAATACCGGTATTTAGGTAATATGTGTTTAATTGTTTATCGAAGTTTGAAAATAACCTGTTAAGTGCGCTGATTGGTATGGAATATAAAGTTGAGTCAGGAGTTGACTGTGCAGGCATGTTCTGGTTGAAACAGATAATGATTACCAGACAGATAGTTGAAAAGATATTATCGACTTTAGATTTCAAATGACTTAAAGATTATTTGATTATTACCTCAATTAAAAATAAGCACTTACATTTTAGGGATAAAATATAAAGCTAACTTATGATAGTATGAGATTCCTGTTCTTCGACAAAAGTATAAAACTTCCCGTTCAGCTAATGATTAAAAATACTTATATTATCAAACAATTTTTTTCATATTGATTACAACTATACTATAAATTTTCCATGTCAAAGTCCCAATCTGCGAAGAAAAAGAAATACAAAGCTCAAACTTCAATTGGAAATAAAACAACTTCCTGGAGCTTTGAAAAATATATCTCTAATAGGCATGCAGGTTTAATTTTCGCCGCTGTTTATTTGGTAATTGTTGGATTGATCAGCTTTATTTTTCACACTGTTGGAGATTATGGAATTGAGACTGACTTTTTTTGGGGATACGTACCGAGCGCTCAGAAATTCCTGGCTGGCGAAATTCCGATGGATGCTTTTCGTGGTCCACTATACCCGATCGTTCTGGCGATCTTTGGCTTTATTCTCGGAGATTTTTTTCATGCAGGAATTTTGATTGCTGTTCTTTCAGCCTCAGTCATAGTTTATATTACTTTTGAGCTGCTGAAAAAAATATTTTCTCCATTGATTTCATTTTTTGTCACCATTCTTCTTACTCTTAATCCGGTGTTCATTCAATTTTCTTATAGCTCTGGGACTGATATGTTCTTCAATGCACTGGCAGCTTTAACTCTATTTTTCTTTTTTAAAAGTAATGAACTGGGTTATAAGAATTTAGTGATTGCTGCTTTTTTGGGAGGGTTGTCTTACCTGACAAGATACAACGGAATATTTTTGGCAAGTTTTGTAATTGTAATTCTTTTTGTGAATTTCTGGAACTTAAACTGGTTCAACAGAATTAAATCTTCAATAATATTTGCTGCTGTTTTTTTGCTCACTTTTTCACCCTGGGGAATTTACTGCCTGAGCGAAAAGGGTTCTTTCTTTTATAATGAAAATTATAAAAACATTGCCTATGAAGTTTATGGAAAAGAAAAGATGAGCTGGGATGATTTTTGGTTTAGTGAGAGCAGCAAGATCACTTCATTGACCGAAGTGATTTTTAAAGACACAGGTTTATTCATCTCAACAGTGGCTGGTAATACTTTGGATCATTTTAGTAATGATATGGAAAGACTACTGGGCTGGCATCTTGGAGTATTCGTCATCCTGGGATTAGCATTACTAATTTTTTCCAAGCCTTTTAAAAAATGGAAAACACAGGAGATGGGATACTATTTGGTAAATTTATCTTTCTTTGCACTTCTGCTTGTTGTTTTCTACAGCGAGCGGTTTTCGCTCTTCCTGATTCCTTTTTATTTAGTGCTTGCTGTGCAGCCTCTGTTTATTGAAAAATTAAAGCTTGCAAAATTTCTTCCTAAAACTTTAAAGTATCTTTTGCTGACAGGACTGATAGTCTTCACTTTCTTTAAGTCATACAATTTCAACAGTGAAAACATTAATTCCGGACCAACAGAATTATTAACATTAAGAGGTTGGTATGAAGAGAATGTTACTCCTGAAATGAAAGGGAAAACTGTGGC